>JBIIFN010000170.1:0-4616 GCA_044237325.1 Algoriphagus sp. | reverse complement strand
GATGGAGGACGAGGGGGACACATTATCCTGCGAGGGACCACTCAAGTCTGGACACTCCTTCACCTTAAATATAAAAAACACGTAATCGCCGACCCTGGAAAAGGAGGTGATGGAGGAAGACGCACTGGCGCTGACGGTAGGGATATGATCCTGGAAGTGCCGCTCGGTACCATAGCCAAGGATGCAGAAACTGGCGAAAAGCGCTTCGAAATTACCACCGATGGGCAGGAAGTCATCCTTACTAAAGGAGGAAGAGGCGGGCTAGGCAACGACCACTTCAAAACGTCCACCAACCAGGCTCCCCATTATGCGCAGCCAGGAGAGGAGGGCATCGAAGAATGGATTATTCTTGAACTTAAGTTGCTCGCAGACGTGGGCTTGGTCGGTTTTCCCAATGCGGGCAAATCCACCCTGCTTTCCTCCGTTTCGGCTGCACGCCCAGAAATTGGCGATTATCCCTTTACCACGCTTGTTCCAAACTTAGGCGTGGTCAGCTACCGAGACGACAAGTCCTTTGTTATGGCGGACATTCCGGGTATCATCGAAGGAGCAGCAGAAGGTAGGGGCTTAGGAATTCGATTTTTGAGACATATTGAGCGCAACTCGATTCTCTTGTTTTTGATTCCTGCGGATGCGAAAGACATTGGAGAGCAATACCGAATTTTAATGGGGGAACTGAGAAAATACAATCCCGAACTTTTGGATAAGAAGCGCTTGCTCGCCATTTCCAAGGCAGACATGCTCGATGAGCAACTGATGAAGGAAATGGAGCAAGAAATTCCGAATGACCTTCCCTATGTGTTTATCTCCTCCGTCAGCCAATACAATTTGGATAAACTGAAGGATTTGATCTGGCAGGCCATCCATTCCTAAGTACGCCACTTTGTCAGCATTTTTCCTCTGGCAAACTCCTTGTTAATCCTTTTTTAAGCCAACTACCCATACGAACCCATGGAAAATAAGAAGCAAGCAGATCAGGATGCTGATCTGCCAACCGACGAAACCAACCAGGAGCCGACAATCGCGCAAGAAGCTGAATCTACTGAAGAAACGGCCTTGAGTCAGGAGGAAAAACTGGAAGCCGAAGTGGCTGAATTAAAGGAGAAGTACTTGAGACTCTATTCTGATTTTGAGAATTTCAGAAAAAGAACGGCCAAAGAACGAATTGATTTGATTAAAACGGCCTCGGAAGAGGTATTGAAGGACATGATTCCCGTGGTAGATGACTTTGAAAGGTCTTTCAGAGCAGCAGAACAGGAAGCAGATGTTCAAAAAATACAGGAAGGCAACCAGCTTATTTTCCACAAACTGGTTAGAATCCTTGAATCAAAAGGGTTGAAACCGATGGATAACTTGATCGGTACTCCCTTTGATCCAGACACACAAGAGGCAATTACACAGATCCCATCACCAAGCCCAGAGTTTAAGGGTGCAGTGGTAGATGTGGTTGAAAAAGGATATTTACTTGGCGAAAAGGTAGTCCGCTTTGCGAAGGTGGTTACCGGAGCTTAATTCATTATGGCAAAAAGAGATTATTACGAGGTTCTTGGGGTTTCCAAATCTGCCACTGCGGAGGAAATCAAGAAAGCTTACCGAAAGCTTGCGATTCAGTATCATCCGGACAAAAATCCAGACAATCCCGAAGCTGAGGATAAGTTTAAGGAGGCAGCTGAGGCATATGAAGTGTTAAGCAATGCCGATAAAAAGGCACGCTACGACCAATTCGGCCACCAAGGAATGAGTGGAAGTGGCGGCTATGGCGGCGGCGGAATGAATATGGAGGATATTTTCTCCCAGTTTGGCGACATTTTCGGAGGTGGGGGCTTTGGCTCTTTCTTTGGCGGTGGAGGCGGCGGTGGTCGTCGAACCAAAAAGGGCACCAACCTTCGCGTGAAGCTAAAGCTCAATTTGAGTGAAATTGCCAACGGCGTAGAAAAGAAAATCAAAGTGAAGCGTCAGGTGGTAGCGCCTGGAGTTACTTTTAAGAATTGTTCTGCCTGTCAGGGTAGTGGCCAGGTAAAAAAAGTAGTGAATACCATGCTGGGCCAAATGGTTTCTGCAAGCACCTGTGGGGTGTGTGGAGGATCAGGGCAGTTGGTAGACAAAAAGCCAGATGATGCTGATGCACGTGGATTGCTAATTAAGGAGGAAGTGATCTCGATCACCATTCCAGGAGGAGTAGGCGAAGGCATGCAGCTTAGTATGTCTAGCAAGGGCAATGAAATGCCAGGTGGAATCCCTGGGGATCTTTTGATTGTCATTGAAGAATCGGAAGAGGGAGTGTTCCAACGGGAGGGCAACAACGTCATTTACGACTTGCACATTTCCTTTATTGAAGCGGTTTTGGGGGATTCGGTAGAAGTGCCTACCCTCGACGGAAAAGTAAAAATCAAAATTGATCCAGGGACGCAAAGTGGAAAAATGCTGCGCCTCAAAGGCAAGGGCATCAAGGATATCAATGGCTATGGTCGTGGAGACCAGTTGATCATGGTCAACGTATGGATACCTACCACCTTGTCCAGAGAAGAGAAAACAATCTTGGAGGGGCTGAAAAACTCCCCCAACTTTACCCCGGATCCAGGAAAGCAGGAAAAATCTTTCTTCGATCGGATGAAAGAGTTTTTTTAAAAAGACAGAAAGCCAGAGTCAACTCTGGCTTTTTTTATATTTTTAAAAAACCTTTTTTAAGACTGCCGCGTACCCTATTCCTATGCTTAAAAAATTGTGCCTGCTTTTTTTGATGACTAGCCTCCTGGCTAGCCTTGCAAGCGCGCAGTTTGTGAAGGAATACCGCGTCGCTGAAAATAAGGCTGTTGAGCGAGTAAGCCTGACTTTTAGCTCCTACAAAAGCCAAACCAAGCTCAAAAGGAGTTCTTCCAGAGATCCGATCTACCTCCACGGCCACCTCCTACAAGCCAACATCCTTCCAGACTTTCGTTCTTCAATCTCCAAAAACACCTTGGTGTCTAGTCTAGTCCACAAGAACATTGAGTCCGACAACCTGGGCAAGAGCATTACCTCCAAGTTATTTTCTTCGGAAACAGGCTTTGACCATAGCTGGGATATCGGGTTGGCAACAAATTATGCCTATGACTTGGAGTTTAACTTGGGGATGGGAATTGCGGATTTCGACCTTTCTCAACTGGCCGTCTCCACCTTCAAGGTAAAGAGCGCCAGTGCCGATGTTTATCTGCATTACAGAAGTACTCCCAATTTAGTGACCATGGACACCCTTTTGGTCATGCTCAACATGGGGACGGTGGAACTAGAGCAAGCTAATTTGGCCCAAGCAAAAAAGATCATTATTGAAGTGAACTATGGGCAGATTAGCCTGAACTATGGGGCTGGGCTTCCTGCCAAAGGTCAAGTGATTGCTGCGGTGGTTGGAGGAACAGTGTACCTCAAACTGCCCCCGGCGTCCTATCCAGTGAAGATTCGAATGAAAACTACCCCGCTTTGCCGCACCAGTCTTCCGGATTACCTCATCGCGCTTGGTGAGGACACGTACATTACCAAAGGCTATAGCCCCTCAGATCCTAAGCTCTTGGAATTTATTTTGGATGTCGGCGTGGGCTCAGTCACTGTAGAATAGCCCATGCTTACTATCAGCCAACTCAATAAATCTTACGGCAGCCACAAGGCGCTCACCGACTTGGATCTTCAGGTGCCTGCAGGAGTGATTTTTGGTTTGTTGGGACCCAACGGAGCGGGTAAGACTACCCTGATTCGCATCATCAACCAGATCATTCAGCAAGACAGCGGAACAGTGGAGCTTGCGGGCAAACCGCTTTCTCCTGACACCATTCGCACGATAGGCTACTTGCCTGAAGAGCGAGGATTATACAAAAAAATGACTGTTTGGGATCAGCTGATCTACTTTTCTCGGATCAAGGGATTGACTGCCAGAGAGGCAAAGCAACGCGTCAGCGGCTGGCTCGAAAAAATGGGAATTGCCAGCTGGAGAAACAAGAAAATTGAAGACCTCTCCAAGGGGATGGCCCAGAAGGTACAGTTTATCGCTACGGTGATTCATGAACCAAGCCTATTGATTTTGGATGAGCCCTTCTCCGGGTTTGATCCGGTAAATGCCGAGCTCATCAAAAATGAAATCCTTGAGCTGAAAGAAAAGGGAACGACCATTCTGCTTAGTACCCACCGCATGGAGTCAGTAGAGCTTCTTTGCGACCAGGTGGCCATGCTCAATCAATCCAAAAAAATTCTTGACGGCACCATTCGAGAAATCAAAGCTCGATTTAGACCCGAGCTGGTGCAGGTAACCCTTGCGGGACTCACTCAGGCCCTTCCCAGCAGCTGGCAGGTGTTGTCGGAAGAAGAGGGGCGGGTGGAGCTCCAGCTCTCCTTGCAGGGAAAAGGAGCCAACGCACTGCTGACTGAGCTGATGGGCTATGGTGAGGTGCTGCGCTTTCAGGAGCAGCTACCGAGTATGGAGGAACTTTTCATTCAACAAGTAAAAGCCAATTCCCATGCGTAAAGTGCTGCTCGTCATCCAAAGAGAATACCTCGCCCGGGTAAAAAAGAAATCATTCCTCATTGCTACCCTGCTTACACCCCTGATTTTTCCAGCCATCATGGGGATCTTTGTATGGATTGCTACG
>JBIIFN010000169.1:0-4643 GCA_044237325.1 Algoriphagus sp. | reverse complement strand
AGGTAGCCTTAGATCCCGAACAAATTCAACAAGTGGAAGCCAGCATTGCCGCAGCCTACCGGGCTATGGACGACGACTTCAACACCGCCCAAGCTATTGGACATCTGTTTAACCTCCTTAAAAAAATCAACTCCCTCTTCACCGGACAACTGTCATCCGCTGCCCTGGGAGAAGAATTGGTGGCCCGCATGAAGGATAGCTACCGCACCTTTGTAGAAGATATCTTAGGCCTCGTAGAGGAAAAAGGAGACGTACAAGACGGCCTGCTCGACCTCTTACTCAGCACATACAGCGAAGCAAAAACTGCACGCAACTATGCCAAGGTGGACGAAATTCGCCTTGGCCTCAAATCCATGGGCTTCGTCGTTAAAGACATGAAAGACCGAATTGACTGGGCATATGAAGAATAAGTTCCATTGGGGAGTATTCGTACTGCTCATCCTCCTAGTTTCCTGTTCTGGCGAAAAAAGCACAGAAACCAAAACTGAACAGGTTGCCTTAAAGCCATATCCCGCCTTCAATGCAGATTCCGCTTACACCTTTGTGCAGCAGCAGGTAGACTTTGGTCCACGTGTGCCGGGTACCCAAGGCCATGCCGATACCAAAGCCTGGATGATAGCCACCTTGACCCGCTACGGATGGACGGTACAAAGTCAGGATTTTCAAGCCAACACCTACGACGGGCTTACTTGGAACTTGAGTAATGTAATTGCCTCAATCAATCCCCAAGCAACTAAGCGAATCCTCTTGGCAGCCCATTGGGATACCCGCAGGATTGCTGATAAGGACACCGAACGCACCGACCAACCCATTGATGGGGCTAACGACGGGGCCTCTGGTGTTGCGGTACTGATGGAAATCGCCCGCAGTATCTACACACAGCCACTTCCTGAAGGTGTCGGCATCGACCTCATCTTCTTTGATGGCGAGGATGATGGGGAACCCGAGTTTAGCTCCTCTCGCGACAATTCCAAAATCTGGTGGTGCCATGGTTCCCAGTATTGGTCCAAAAACAAGCACCAAACCAACTATTCGGCCTATTACGGCATCTTGGTGGACTTGGTAGGTGGAAAAAATGCCCGCTTCTACCGCGAAGGATATTCTCGAAAATTCGCCAGCGGCATCCTATCTAAAGTTTGGGGAAATGCAGCCCTACTCGGACATTCTGGATTTTTCATCCAGCAAGATGCCCCAGAGATATTGGATGACCATGCCTTTGTCAACGAGTGGGCAGGTATACCGACTATCGACATCATTGATTTTTCCCCAGAACAGGGATTTGGTGCCTACCACCATACCCACCGCGATGCGATGGAAGGGATAGATGCTCGCACCTTAAAAGCAGTTGGTGAAACTGTTTTAGCTACTATTTACCAAGAATAGCGGTTTTCCTGAAAATCTTTGCTTTATTCGTAAGTGCAGACGATTGCAGGTAATAAAAATTTAATAAAAGGGTTCGAATGAAAAAGGGACGACAGGTCACGATGAAAGAAATAGCCAAGAAACTTGGCGTATCTGTTTCCACCGTCTCCCGAGCACTGCAGGACTCTCCCGAACTGCATGCAGAAACGAAGCGTAAAATCGTGGAAGCAGCAAAGGAGATGAACTATCGTCCCAACCTCCTTGCCCAAAGTCTTCGCATCAGCCGCTCCAAAACGCTAGGGGTAATCGTTCCTGAAATTACCTCCCACTTTTTTGCTTCCTGCATCAGCGGCATCCAAGACCTTGCAAACACACGCGGCTACAATGTAATCATCTGCCAAAGCAACGAGTCCTTGGCCCTTGAAAAAGCCAATATCCAAACCCTTGTTTCGAGCCAAGTGGATGGCCTTTTGATCTCCTTGAGTAGAGAAACCAATACCTTTGATCACCTCCACGACCTATACCAACGGGAAATTAACTTCGTGCTTTTTGACCGGGTGGAAGAGGAAATACCTGTTTCTAAGGTCACCTTCAACGATGCCGGAGGCGCTTACCAAGTGGTCAAACACCTACTGGAAAACGGATCCCGGCGCATCGCCTATGTGTCAGGCCCCGAAGAACTCTACATCTCTAAAAAAAGAAAGGAGGGCTACCTTCGCGCCTTGACCGAATTTGGAGTGGAAGCAGACCCGATACTCGTACACATTACAGACCTTACCCTGGCGGGCAACTTGCAGGTAGCCAAAGACTTATTGGAGATGGATCCGCGCCCAGAAGCAGTTTTTTGCATGATTGACCCAGTAGCAGTAGATGTGCTCACCTACTGGAAAAGCAAAGGAATCAATATCCCTGAAGACATTGCCTTGGCGGGATTTACGGACAACCCTACCGCGGCTGTTGTTGAACCTCCCCTCACCACTGTGGCACAGCCCGGCTATGAAATGGGAAAACTTGCCGTGGCGCACCTCCTCGATCAGCTCGATGGCATTGCCTCCGAAGATCCGCTCTCCATTGTGCTAGAAACTACCCTAGTCATCCGCAAATCCTCCCAGCATTTTCCAAGTAGGCCCTAGCACAGCTATTTTTAGGCATCCCATTCTTCAATCGCGCCATTCATGCAGTCACGGATTATAGACGCCTTCCGCCTTCATTTCGAATCAAACCCACTACTCGTTTTTGCTCCTGGCAGAATCAACTTAATCGGCGAGCACACCGACTACCAAGAAGGCTTTGTTTTTCCCGCAGCCATTACTCAAGGAATTTATGTGGGGATCGCCAAAAACAACCTCCCCCACTGCCGAGCCTATTCCCTCGACTTTGACCAATCCTTCTGCTTTGAGTTGGACGGGCTATCGCCCAAAAAAGGCCACTGGGCAAATTACCTGATGGGCTTTTGTGCCCAATTGAAACAAGCAGGCTACCCCTTAGAAGGATTTGACCTCGTTGTTGGAGGTAACATCCCACTTGGGGCAGGTCTATCTTCCTCAGCAGCCTTTTCAGTAGCGGTAGGTTTGGCGCTATCCGAACTTTTTGGCTTAGGCCTTCCAAAGAAAAACTTGGCAATCTATGCCCAACACGCAGAGCACCTGTTTGCCGGCGTAAAATGCGGAATCATGGACCCCTATGCGTCTGCCTTTGGAAAGGTAGGCCATGCGCTATTGCTGGATTGCCGCAGCCAAAGCCACCGAGAGATACCCGTGGACTTAGGAGAACATACCCTCCTACTGGTCAACTCCAAGGTTACACATGCTTTGGCGGGAACAGCCTACAACCAACGTAGAGCGGCCTGCGAAGAAAGTGTGCAGCTCCTTCGGGGCGATTTTCCTGAGATACAAACTCTCAGAGACCTGTCCATTGACAACTTAAAACACATTGAAACGCTTCTTCCAGCCTCCCTTTTCCCCAAGGCCAAACATGTCATCAGCGAATGTGCTCGAGTACAGGAGGCTGCTATCGCACTCAGCTCCGGCAACTTGACCGAAGTGGGCCGCTTGCTTAATGCATCCCATGCCAGCTTAAGTGCCGACTTTGAGGTGAGCTGCCCCGAGCTAGATTTTCTCGCCAACCAAGCCCAAGCACTCGATGCCGTACTTGGTGCGCGTATGATGGGCGGAGGGTTTGGCGGCTGCCTATTGACCTTGATCAAAGAGAGCGAATTGAACGCTGCAAAAGTAAGACTTGAGGAAGCCTATCGGCAAAAATTCCAGCATACACCTGATTTTATCGAAGTCTCTCTTGGAGAAGGCGCCAGAAGAAGCTATACGGCTGCCCATTCATCGACGAAATCAAGCAGTTCGTCCATTATCTCTAGTAAATGAGTCAGTTACCGCAAGAAATTCCTCTTTTTTGTTAATTTCGACAAATAAATTTAACCTGCATGAAGTACCCAAAAAACCTACGTAGCCTATTGCTCCTACTCGTTCTTGTAGGAGGCCTCCTATCCTCCTGCTCAAAGAAGCGGGAAGGACAACCCAAAGTGCTTGTTTTTAGCAAAACTGCGGGTTACAACCACGAATCCATCCCCCAGGGCATCGCTGCCATCCAAAAATTGGGAACTGAGAATGGCTTTACTGTGGACACCACCAAAAACGCGGAACTCATCAATGAGGAAAACCTAGCTCAATATGCTACGGTGATCTTTTTGAGCACAACGGGCGACGTCCTCAATGCGGCCCAAGAGGCTGATTTTGAGCGCTACATCCAGTCTGGTGGTGGCTATGTGGGCATTCACGCCGCTGCCGACACCGAATACGACTGGGGCTGGTATGGCCGACTCGTAGGAGGCTACTTTGCAGACCACCCAGGCATCAACGACCCTCACCCGAATGTGCAACCGGGAAAAGTGACTAAAACTGCGGAGAAACATCCTTCCACAGAAACACTTCCTGATAGCTGGGCACGTACTGACGAATGGTACAGCTATAAAAAAATCAACCCGAACACCAAAAAACTACTTCTTTTGGACGAATCCTCCTACAAAGGCGGATTGGATATGGGCGAGCACCCAATCGCTTGGTACCATGATTTTGATGGAGGTAGAGCCTTCTACACCGGCGGTGGACATACCAACGAGTCTTATGAAGAAGCTGACTTTTTGAAGCACTTGTTGGCTGGTATTCAGTACACCATCGGTGAAAACTTGGAACTCAACTACAAAAAAGCAACTTCCAAGCGCACGCCTGAAGAAAACCGCTTTACAAAAACTACGCTATCCATGGGCC
>JBIIFN010000168.1:0-4644 GCA_044237325.1 Algoriphagus sp. | reverse complement strand
TGCTGGAGTGTCTTTTTTAAACCAATCTTAATTCCGATTTCGTTGAGCGTCTCGCGGTTGACTAGCTTGGAGCGCGTTTCGGTAAGAAAGCCTTCGTCTCGGTAGGGGTATTTTTTAAACAAGTGCTCGGCAATCACCGCCCCCAAAATGGCGTCTCCTAGGAATTCTAATCGCTCGTTGGACTTTTTAAAGCCCTTGTTCGTTTCTTCACCCAGTCCTGCAGGGGTAAGGGCAAGTCGGTAGAGGGATAAATTTAAAGGCTTGCTACCTAGGATCAGTTTGATCGAGGTAGCAAGCCTTTTGTCTTTGGCACTAAAGAATAGCGTGTGGAGACCTAATCGCTGAAAAAGCTTCACGCGAATCAGTTGTATTTCTTGAAGATGACGGAGCAATTGTGCCCGCCAAATCCGAAGGTGTTGCTCAAGGCGTAGTTGATTTCTCTTTCTTGGGCCGTAGTGAAGGTCAAGTTGAGCCGTGGATCAAACGCTTCGTCGTCGGTGAAGTGGTTGATGGTAGGAGGAACTAGGCTATTCTGGATAGCCAAAATGCAAGCAATGGCTTCGATAGCCCCTGCGGCACCCAATAGGTGTCCGGTCATGGACTTGGTGCTGCTGATGTTCACCTTAAAGGCATGCTCTCCAAAAATCTTCTCAATAGCTTTGGTTTCACTCACATCGCCGAGTGGAGTAGAGGTGCCGTGTACGTTGATGTAATCGATTTGCTCAGGCTTTAGCCCGGCATCTTCTAGGGCAATTTGCATGACACTGCTAGCACCCAAACCTTCTGGGTGTGGTGCAGTGATGTGGTTGGCGTCTGCGGTCATGCCGCCACCAACAAGTTCTGCATAAATTTTTGCTCCCCTGGCTTTTGCATGCTCGAGTTCTTCGAGAATCAAAGCACCTGCACCTTCGCCAAGGACAAAACCGTCACGGTCTTTGTCAAATGGTCGGGAGGCAGTTTTGGGGTCGTCATTTCTTTGGGAGAGCGCCTTCATGGCGTTGAATCCACCGATACCGGCTTCGGAAACGGCTGCTTCGGATCCACCACTAATGAATACGTCTGCTTTGCCAAGTCGGATGTAGTTAAATGCATCGATCAAGGCATTGGTTGCTGATGCACAGGCAGATACGGTCACAAAGTTGGGACCTCTAAATCCATATTTGATGGAAATAAATCCTGCCGCGATGTCGGCAATCATTTTTGGGATGAAGAAAGGGTTAAAGCGTGGGGTGCCATCGCCTTTGGAAAACTCCATTACTTCGTCTTGGAAGGTCTTGATGCCACCAATCCCGGATCCCCAGATCACCCCAGCACGAGCCAGGTCAAGGGTTTCTAAGTTAAGCCCAGAATCCACCATCGCCTCTTCTACAGCCACCATGGCATATTGAGTGAAGGGATCCATTTTGCGAGCTTCTTTACGATCGAGGTGTTGCTCGATGTCGAAGTTTTTTATTTCGCAGGCAAACTGGGTTTTGAAAAGTGAAGCGTCGAAACGAGTAATGGGCGCGGCGCCACTCACACCAGAAGCTAATCCTTTCCAGAACTCGTCTTTGGTATTACCAATCGGTGTGAGTGCACCTATGCCCGTTACAACAACTCTTTTTAAATTCATAGAATGAATTTGGGGAATTTTTATTTTACGTTAGCCTCAAGATACGCTACAGCAGCACCTACTGTACCGATTTGCTCAGCTTGGTCGTCTGGAATAGAAATGTTGAATTCTTTTTCGAATTCCATGATTAGTTCTACAGTGTCCAAAGAATCAGCACCAAGATCGTTGGTGAAGCTTGCTTCCATAGTTACTTCAGATTCTTCTACGCCAAGTTTGTCAACAATGATGGCCTTTACTTTTTGTGCAATTTCAGACATTTCGTGATCAGTTTAGTTAATAACTCTCCGCAAAGAAATATATTTAATGCCTAATTGACAAAGAAATGGGGGAAGTAAATTTCGGGTATTTTGAATACGTGACTTGCAACGTTTTAATTTCTACCTTTGTACCTCATTCTGCTCTTCCCCAATGAAGAAGGCTAAATTACTTGTAGAACCTACCTTTGACTTTGAATTGCTAGGATTGGTGTCCCCCATAAGGGAATATCGGATGGCCTGGCTGATCAATCAGGAGATGGACCTCAACTTGGTGAAGGCAGATGACCTGGAATTGGAGTTTCTCAATGCGCCCAAGCTAGAAATTTCCCAGTATTTTCTTTCTTTGCCGCATGGATTTATCCAGCTCCTTAAAAACAAGGCGCTGAATTCATCCCAGCAGCTTGCCTACTTAATTCCAGAGCTCAAAAACTTAGATTATTTTCTGCTAGTTCAGGATGAAACCGAACAAATGCAGCTGAGTACCTTCATCGATCAACTGGCAAAAAATTCGCTGATTCAAAGTATCGTGCGAATCGATATTTCGAAGTTGAAATCAAAAGAAAACCTGTTAACCTATTAAATACACTATGTCTCAATTGCCTTTTAAAAAGACCAAGATTTTAGCCACCATTGGTCCTGCCTCCAACAATTACGAAATGATCAAGAGCCTAGCATTTGCTGGTGCCAACGTGTTTCGATTGAATTTTTCTCACGGTAGTCATGCGGTGCACCAGGAAGTATTGGACACCATACGCAAAGTAAACAAAGAGATGAACTGCCACTTGGGCATCTTGCAGGACCTTCAGGGGCCGAAGATCCGTGTGGGAGAAGTAGAAAATAATGGCGTGGAGATCCACCCAGGTGAAAAATTGACCATCACCAGTGATCCTGTGATTGGTACGGCTTCTTTGGTCAGCACGGTTTACAAAAACCTGCCTCAGGATGTACAAGCAGGCGAGCATATTTTGATTGACGATGGCAACTTGGAGCTTCTCGTCAACGATACGGATGGCAAAAATGTCAATTGCACCGTAATTCATGGCGGTATTTTGAAGTCTAGAAAAGGAATCAACTTGCCCAATACCAAGGTATCTGCTCCTTCGCTTACAGAAAAAGACCTTGAAGATTTGGAATTTGGATTGGCGAACGACGTAGACTGGATCGCGCTTTCTTTTGTGCGTTCTGCTGAGGATATCGTTGACTTGAGAAACCGCATCAAGGCAGCAGGAAAAGACTGTAAGATTGTTGCCAAAATCGAAAAGCCAGAAGCTTTAGAAAATATTGACGCCATCATTGCGGCTACGGATGCAATCATGGTTGCCCGTGGTGACTTGGGCGTAGAAGTTCCCATGGAAATTGTGCCACTTTGGCAAAAGAAGATGGTTGAGAAATGCAAGCTTGCCTGCAAGCCGGTAATCATCGCCACGCAGATGATGGAAAGCATGATTCAAAATCCACGACCTACCCGCGCAGAAACCAATGACGTGGCCAATGCAGTACTGGATGGTGCAGATGCTGTAATGCTTTCCGCCGAAACCGCCTCTGGAAAATATCCTGTAAATGCGGTGAAAGCAATGACTAGCATCATCACCTACCTAGAGGAAAATGCACCTGTCTACCACAACTTGTATAAAATCGAAGAAGGGGATCCTACCTTTTTGAGTAGCAACCTGATTTTGATGGCCTCTCGACTTTCTCGAAATGTAAATGCGAAAGCCATTGTGGGCATTACCTCCTCTGGATTTACTGGCTTCCGGTTGGCCTCCCACCGCCCGCTATCCAATATTTTTGTATTTACCCGCAACCACAAGCTACTTACACAGATGTCATTGGTTTGGGGCGTACGTGCCTACCATTACGAGGGGCAAGATTCCACAGATGGGGTTTTTGCAGATATTGAGGCCATCTTGAAAAAGGATGGTCACGTACACCAGGGTGATGTAATCATCAATACCGGTAGTATGCCCTTGACGCAGAAAGGCAAGACCAACATGCTTAAGGTACACTTGGTGGGTTAATCGCTTTGTTCAAGCTAAGTAATTGAAAAAGAGGAGCTAATGCTCCTCTTTTTTTGTATATAAAGTATTGGGATTAACTGGAAGCCTAGGGCTACTGCCCAACTTCTCCGTAGATGGCTATGCTTTTGCAGTAGAAGCCGGATGAAAAAGGGCATAAAAAAACCGCTGGATAGCGGTTTTTTTATGTAGGAAGGAGGCCTTATTTGATGACTGAAAAGTCAAAGGTCTCCAGAAATTTAGTCGTAAAGTCACCTGCTTTAAACTGTTCATTATTAAGCAAGGCGATGTGAAAAGGAATGGTTGTTTTGATGCCATCGATCACAAATTCCTCAAGTGCACGCTTCATTCGTACAATCACTTCTTCTCTTGATTGACCGCTCACGATGAGTTTGGCAATCATAGAGTCGTAGTTGGGAGGGATCACATAGCCCGCATAGACGTGTGAGTCGACGCGAACGCCTCTGCCACCCGGAATGTGTAGGTTGAGGATCTTCCCTGGGCTAGGACGAAATCCATGCGCAGGATCTTCTGCGTTGATTCGGCACTCCATGGCAAACAACTTAGGGAAATAGTTTCTCCCTGAAATGGTCTCGCCAGCGGCAACCTTAATTTGCTCCTTAATCAAGTCAAAATCAGTTACTTCCTCTGTGATGGGATGCTCTACCTGAATTCGGGTATTCATCTCCATGAAGTAGAAGTTGCGGTTTTTATCTACCAAAAACTCAATGGTGCCCGCTCCTTCATAAGCAATGGCTTC
>JBIIFN010000167.1:0-4646 GCA_044237325.1 Algoriphagus sp. | reverse complement strand
AGCCTGGGCCGACCAAGACCGATTTGCTGACGAGGTAGCCACTCAGCTCGGCGTGTCAGGTGAGGGGATCAAGGTGGCACTCAAGCGTTCTGCCTTCATCTACGAGCACTTGGCGCCCTTGTTTATGCACCGCTCCTTGCACCGCTTGCAAACTTGGCTAGGTACGCAAGCGCTCAAGTGCTACCTGAAGTTGGGGAAGCTGGGGATTTTTTCGACGATGAATAAAGCCAACGAGCAGCTTTTTGCTCACCCCAAGTTGGTACAGCTCTTCAATCGCTATGCAACCTACAATGGCTCTGATCCCTACCAGACGCCCGCCACGTTGAATATCATACCGCACTTGGAGTTTAACCTGGGCGCTTATTTCCCCAAAAAGGGAATGCATGACATCTCCTTGAGTCTATACAAGCTTGCGCTATCCCTGGGTGTACGCTATCACTTTGACGCTCGCGTTGAAGAAATAGTCGTGGAAAAGGGCCGAGCGTGCGGGCTAATGGTCAATGGAACCGAAGTCAGTGGCGACGTGGTGATCAATAATATGGACATGGTCAATGCCTATAAAACCCTCCTCAAGAAGCAAAAGCAGCCCAAAAAACTACTAAATCAGCCCAAATCCAGCTCTGCACTCATCTTTTATTGGGGGATTAGTCAGCTGTTTGATGAGCTTGACCTGCACAACATCTTTTTTTCCAGCGATTACAAGACAGAGTTTGCCCATATTTTCCAACGTGGTACTATCTACGAAGACCCGACCGTATATATCAACTGTACTTCGGTATGTAAGGAGGACGATGCACCTGCGGGAGGGATGAACTGGTTTACGATGATCAATGTCCCCAATAACCAAGGTCAAGACTGGGATCAACTGATTGCCAAGGCGAAACAAGATATTTTGGCCAAACTGGGTCGTATACTTAAGACAGACATTGCCCCTTTGATTGTTTTTGAGCAGATTTTGGATCCAAGAACGATAGAGTCAAAAACTTCCTCTGCGCAGGGTGCGCTGTATGGCAACAGTTCTAACACCCGATTTGCAGCCTTTCTGCGGCATCCTAATTTTTCTTCTCAGATCAAAGACCTCTACTTCTGTGGTGGATCCGTGCATCCTGGGGGAGGAATTCCCTTGGCCTTGCTTTCTGCCAAAATTATGGTGGAGGAGATTGCCCGTACAAAAAGTTAAGCGGGAGTGGGGTCATGGGTCCTAGGGATTTTTCCCTGGATAAGGCACAAAAAAAGCGGTCATTAAGGACCGCTTTTTTTTGCTGGATAGTGGCGATTAGCCTACGCGCTCGTACTGATTGAAGAAGAAGCTGCCTTCAAGGGCGGCATTTTCGTCAGAGTCAGAACCGTGGACGGCATTGGCCTCGATAGATTTTGCAAAAATTTTGCGGATAGTACCTTCTGCTGCGTTAGCTGGATTGGTAGCACCGATCAAGGTACGGAAATCTTCCACCGCATTGTCCTTCTCTAGGATAGCGGCTATAATGGAGCCTGAAGACATGTAATCACATAGGTCTTTGTAGAAAGGGCGCTCGCTGTGTACCTCATAAAATTTTCCAGCCAAGGCTGGGGTTAGGCGCGTAGCCTTAAGAGCGATGATTTTGAATCCTGCTCCTTCAATCATTTTTAGGATTGCGCCTGCGTTGCCAGCTTCAAAAGCATCTGGCTTAATCATGGTAAATGTTCTTTTTCCTGCCATGGTAGTGGGGGTTGCATTGGTTTATTTCGGGTGCAAAAATAGCGCTTTTTGATTTAGCATTGGCTATGCCTTGGATAAATCTCCGCTAGGTGCTTCAGTATCAGTAAATTTCATGCTTTGGGAATTGGCTAAAATTTACTGACCTTTGCTGCCTCAGAGGCCAAAAGTGCGGCAGGATCGAAATAATGGAAGCTTTAGCTACGTTTAAACAACAACTTTCCTCTCCCAGGAAAATCATCATCACCACCCATGTCAAGCCAGATGCAGATGCATTGGGCTCTTCTCTGGGCCTTTGCAACTACCTAATCAAGAAAGGGCATGAGGTTACGGTCATTACGCCGACTGATTATCCCTCTTTTTTGACCTGGATGAAAGGCAATGAAGGTGTGTTGGACTTTTCTAACGGAGGCCAGCGCCAAAAAGCATTGGCAAAGCTTGAGCAAGCCGACCTCATTTTCTGTCTTGACTTTTCGGTGCTGGATCGGGTAAACGAGCTCGGCGCATTGATTCGTAAGTCGAATGCCTACATCGTCAACATCGACCACCACCAAGATCCAGAGGATTTTGCTGACTTCCGTCGTTGGAGTACCCAAGCGGCGGCTACCTGTGAACTCGTCTACGAGCTGATTGTAGAGCTTGGCGACAAGGGCTTGATCGATAAGGGCATTGCTTCTTGTTTGTATGCGGGTATCCTCACCGATACCGGCGGATTTCGTCACCCCAATACGACCAAAAATGTGCACTTAGTGGTGGCTGAATTGATCGAGGCCGGAGCGGACTCTGCCCAGATTGCCAACCTGATTTACGATTCCAATTCTGTCAATCGTCTCAAATTCATTGGCTTTGCCATCACGCGTCGCTTAGTTGTACGCGAAGATTTGCAGCTAGCGTATTTTGCGATCAGCAAAAAAGATCTTAAAAAATATCAAAGCCAAACCGGAGACACCGAAGGTTTGGTGAATTATGCTTTATCTTTGACTGGCGTGAAGTTAGCGGCCTTGTTTTCCGAACGGGAAGATGGGGTCAAGATATCCTTTCGTTCCAGTGTGGAAGTGGCAGTAAATAAATTTGCTGCAGCCCATTTTGGCGGCGGTGGACACAAAAACGCAGCGGGAGGAAAGTCTTCCTTGAGTTTGAAAAAAACCGTTGAACGCTTTGAGTCCCTCGTTCAAGAGCATCAAGTAGACCTTTTTCAGTCAGTAGCAATACCATCAATCGCCTAATCCCAAGACAACAAATTTGAAATCAACCTTCCTTTTATGAAAAATTATTCCTCTCTAGTACTCCTTTCTGCCCTAGTTATTGGGTCAACTGGTCTTACCTCTTGCAAAAAAACTAAGGTGACCGAGCAGGACGCCATCGAATTTACCTACATAAAAGAAGGTAAGGAAAAGCCTGCCAATGGCGAGTTTTTATTGTACAACTTGGAGATTTTGACCCAGTCTGACTCGGTGATTTACAGCACGTTGACGCAACCATTCCCCGGCTATTTGATGGCCAATGATACGACAAAGCCACAAAATGGCATGGACGAAATCTTTTTGAGTTTGAGAAAAGGCGACTCAATCACCTTTGAAGCAGCTGCCAAAATCGTTTTCAGTGGCAATCAGCCTGCCCCAATCAAAGAAGATGACAAAATCAAGGTTAGACTTGGTGCTTACGAGATGAAGACCGAAGCAGAAATGCAGACGTTTTACGAGGAAGCAATGGTAAAGGAGCAGGAGAAAGCTGCTGAACGTGCAAAGACACTTTTGGTAAAAGAAGCAAAAACCATCGACGCCTACCTTGCAAAGAATAACTTAAAAGGCCAAAAAACAGCCAGCGGGCTTGTTTACGTAATCGAGAAAGAAGGAACGGGTGATTCCACTACTGTAGGCTCAACACTGTATGTCAACTATGCCGGTTATTTACTTGATGGCCCCCTATTTGATACTTCTTGGCCTGAACTTGCCAAAGCAAACAATATGTTTAGCGAGGAAAGACCATACGAACCCCTTCCAGTAAATGTAGGCATGGGTCAAGTGATTCCAGGATGGGACGAAGGCTTGATGTTGTTGAAAAAAGGGTCTAAAGCCAAGTTGATCATTCCTTCTCCGCTTGGTTATGGTGAAGGTGGTGCGGGAGCAGATATCCCTGGAAACTCTATCTTGCTATTTGACGTAGAAGTGACAGACATTAAGAAGTAAACGTAATTTCTTACCACCCTTCTAACCCAGAACAAATGAAATCCAGACTGCTTAGCTCTTTTGCACTTCTCCTCGGGGCACTTGCTATGTTTGCTTGCGTGGATCCCGACCAAACTCAGGAAGTAATCTTGGAACGCGATAAGGTAGCCATCGAGAATTTTCTTAAAGAAAATCCGATTGCCAGTGTGAAAGAATATTCTGAGCCCATCGAAGGATTTTATATGTTCTGGCAAGTTTCTACTAAGCCGGAAAGAAATAGCCTCGTGAGAGGAGATACGGTCCGAGTGAATTACATAGGAAAAAACCTTGAAAAAAGGATTTTCGATACCTCTATCGAGCAGGTGGCACGGGATAATAACATTTTCAGTGCTGGGAGAAAATACGAACCGCTTCGTTTTGGAGTGGGATATGGCTTGACAATCCCGGGCTTTGAGTTTGCAATTTCCATGATGCATCCTGGTGAAAAAGCAACGGTAATCTTTCCTTCTCGACTGGGCTACGGGCCTCAAGCTAGTGGAAGCATTCCGGCAAATTCTCCATTGATCTTTGAACTTGATCTCGTACAGGTCAAAAAAGGCCCGAATTTAAATCCATGATGCGTAATCTCCTCCCCTTGCTTTTTTTCTTCGTTCTTGGCCTAAGTGCTTGCGAAACGACCAACCCTTTTAATCAGGGGCCAGCCTACGATTTTGAGGGAAACTTGGCAATCGATAGAAAAAAAATTGCAGCGTACCTAGATACCGCTAAGATTGACAGCTTGT
>JBIIFN010000039.1:0-16433 GCA_044237325.1 Algoriphagus sp. | reverse complement strand
GCGATTTCGTGTGGGTCGGAGATGGTAGCTACGGTGCCGTGTACCACCGCCAAGCGGGCAAATTCGGACGGAACCAGCATGGAGGACTCCACATGGACGTGCGCATCAATAAATCCAGGTAGCAGGTAAGGGAGGTTGGGGCTGGAATCTATTTTCTCTATGCGCGTTATTTTCTGTCCTTCTACCTGTAGGCGGACGGGATAAATACAGGTTTGATGGAGGTCAACGAGGTTGGCGTGGAGGTTCATGGAAAATAGGTTGGTGGCCAGTGCTTTTTGCCGAGGATCTTTGGTGTTTACGGAGCGCGTAAATGTTAAAACTACTATATTTGCCCAAATTTTAGGCAGAAAATCAAGACCCAATTTTTGATGAACAACATTGTCATTGCCATTGACGGGTATTCGGGTTGCGGCAAAAGTTCCACTGCAAAGGAAGTTGCCAAGGCTTTGGGCTTTACGTACATCGATTCTGGTGCCATGTACCGCGCAGCAGCGCTTCATTTTTTAAACGAGGGACTTTCCCCACTCCATCCAGAGGAAGTAGCCAAGGGTTTGGAGTCGCTTCACATCTCTTTTCAGCTCAATGCTCAAACGGGAAAGCAAGAAACTTTTCTCAATGGGATCAATGTAGAGGATGAAATTCGAACCATGCGGGTTTCTGAACGTGTAAGTGAGGTAGCCACTGTCAAGGCCATTCGTCAGGAGCTGGTCGCACAGCAGCAAAAGCTGGGTCAAAAGAAGGGGGTGGTCATGGATGGGCGTGATATTGGGTCGGTGGTTTTTCCGCAGGCCGAACTTAAGATTTTCATGACTGCAGACGTCGACACACGCGCCAAAAGGCGCCAGTTGGAATTGAGCCAGAAGGGAGAAGAAGTTTCTCTGGAGGACATCAAGGCAAATTTGGAGGGAAGAGACCAGGTAGACTCTTCTCGAGTGGAGAGTCCTCTGGCCAAAATGCCGGATGCCATAGAAATAGATACCAGTGCCTTGACCTTTACCGAACAAGTAGCTCAAATCATCGAGCTGGTCAAAAAAGTAGCGTAAAAAATTATAGCGTATGGAAGTTAGCATTGATAAAAACTCAGGGTATTGTTTTGGAGTGGAGTTTGCCATAAAAATGGCAGAAGATGAGATGGAAAACCAGGAGCCTCTCTACTGTTTGGGTGACATTGTGCACAACGACATGGAGGTCAAGCGCTTGAGAGAAAAAGGGCTTGTGGTGATTGATAGAGATCAGCTTCAGGAGCTGAGCAACTGTAAGGTACTGATCAGAGCCCACGGGGAGCCGCCAGAAACCTACAGATTGGCAATTGAAAATAATATTGAGTTGATTGATGCCTCTTGCCCAGTGGTGCTAAAGTTGCAGCACCGTGTAAAAACGGCATTTGATAAAATGGAGAGAGAAAATGGCCAGATTGTCATTTACGGCAAGAAAGGCCATGCAGAGGTGATTGGCTTGACTGGGCAAACGCTCGAGAAGGCCATTGTGGTGATGGAAGATTCCGATTTGGAAAAAATCGATTTTCAACGCCCCGTCACGCTATTTAGTCAGACGACCAAGAGTACTAAGGGCTTTTATGCCTTATCGGAAAAGATTGAGGGCAAAATTAAAGAAGCCAAGGGGGAGTTGTCCACGCTTGACTTCAACTCCAACGATTCGATTTGTAGGCAAGTTTCCAATCGAGAGCCTCAGTTGCAGCGTTTTGCCCACGAAAACGACGTGATCTTGTTTGTTTCAGGCAAGAAAAGCTCCAACGGCAAGGCGCTCTTCCAGGTGTGCTTGGCAGAAAATCCCAGAAGTTACTTTATCGAAAATGAAGAAGAAATCGACAAAGATTGGCTGCAGCCAGGCGACCGTGTAGGTATTTGCGGCGCTACTTCCACGCCCATGTGGCTTATGGAGCAGGTCCAGTCCTTCGTTAGCGGGATTGAAGAGCAGCAGGTTCTTCCTGCCTAAAAAAGTCGGTACAAAGGTGCCAACATTTTCTCCAAGAAAAGTTCAAACAATTAATGAAAAGAGCAGCCTATCTCAAAAGGTTTTTCCTTAGATTTGTGGCGTTTTTAAGGGCTTATAGTTCAATACAGATATGTCTAAAATAGTGAAGCTTACCAAAGGATTTGACCTAAAGCTCGTCGGAAAGGCTCCCTTGGAGCTAGTCAATGTGGCTGCAGCAACGACCTTCGCCATCAAACCGACAGACTTTCCAGGGATTCAGCGTCCCAAAGTACTTGTCAATGAGGGAGATACAGTAAAGGCTGGAACTCCCATCTTGCTTGACAAGGCTATGGATCAGGTTATCTATGCATCTCCTGTATCGGGAGAGGTAGTAGAAATCAAGAGAGGTGACAAGCGAAAGTTGCTTGAAATCAAGATCCTTGCCGACAGCACAATTACTTACGAAAATGCGGGAGCGCTTGACCTTGGTCAAGACCGTGCCACTTTGGTAGCCGCTATTGCTGCCTCTGGCGTATGGCCGCACATGCTACAGCGTCCTTACGGGATTGTTGCCAATCCATCGGACACACCAAAGGCGATATTTGTTTCTGCCTTTGATACGCATCCCTTGGCTGGAGATCTTGGGTATACCTTGCAGGGCCAGGAGCGTTATTTCCAGGCGGGTATCTCAGCTTTGGCCAAACTCACTACTGGAAAAGTACACGTCAATGTGGACGGTTCCAAAGCAGTTGCTGCTGTTTTTGCAGGAGTTAAAGAAGCACAAGTTAACCAGTTTTCAGGTCCTCACCCGGCTGGAAACGTGGGCGTTCAGATACACCATTTAGATCCAATCAACAAAGGAGATATTGCTTGGACGATGTCTGCGGTGGGCGTAGTTCAACTTGGAAAGTTTGTGTTGGAAGGAATCTACGATGCCTCCAAGCTCATTGCCTTGACTGGCTCCGAAATGACGCAAAGAGGGTATGTGAAGACCTATACAGGAGCGAACGTGAGCAGCTTTTTGGCAGGAAATACAACTGGAGGTCATCTACGCGTGATTTCTGGCAACGTACTTACCGGTGAGCAAGTCGCCAACGATGGCTACCTAGGTTTCTACCACAACCAGTTGATGGTTATCCCTGAAGGGGAATACGAAGAGTTTTTGGGATGGCTCAAGCCAAGTGCTACGAAGCTTAGCTTCCACAAAGCAATCGGCATGTTCTCTTTCCTCCGCAAATCAGAGTTTACAGTAGATACCAACACCCACGGGGAAGAACGTCCATTCGTGGTGACTGGTGTATTCGAAAAAGTACTTCCGATGGACATCCTTCCAACATACTTGTTCAAAGCCATCGTAACAGAGGACTTTGACGAAATGGAAGAATTAGGATTGTATGAAGTGATAGAAGAGGATGTGGCGCTATGCGAATTTGTAGACCCATCCAAGAATGAAATACAGCAGTTGGTAAGACAGGGGATTGAATTATTAATGTACAGTTAAGCTATGAAGTTATTACAAAATCTCTTCGATGGAATGAAGCCAAACTTTGAAAAGGGCGGCAAGTGGGAAAAATTCCATACCCTCTATGAGGGACACAGAACGATTGCTTTTGCCCCTGACTTGGTTACAAAGTCCAAAGGAGCACAAATTAAAGATGCCACAGATTTGAAGCGTGTGATGATCACGGTAGTAATTGCCATGATCCCGGCTTTGCTTTTTGGTATTTTAAATATTGGACACCAGCACTTCATCGCTACTGGTGAGGCAAATTCCTTCTTGGACCAGGCTATTTTTGGAGCACTTTCTGTGTTGCCGATTCTGATCGTTTCTTATGCGGTAGGTTTGTTGACAGAATTTACCTTCTGTGTGATTCGCAACCACCCCATTTCTGAAGGTTACCTCGTTACCGGTATGTTGATTGCCTTGGTGATGCCTCCATTTATCCCGCTATGGCAAGTGGCTTTGGCTACCATCTTTGCGGTGGTGATTGGTAAAGAAGTGTTTGGTGGTACAGGGATGAACATCCTTAACGTCGCTATGACTGCCCGAGCATTCCTTTATTTTGCCTATCCTGCTCAGATTTCAGGGGATTCGGTATGGACCTATTTGGGTGATAAACCTGCCTTAGACGGCTTTTCAGGAGCAACTGCTCTTGGCGTAGCGTATAATTCTAGTATTGAAGGAACTCCTGTTGTGGAGGCCCTGTCAACGCATAATGCAGCCTTAGGAGCCGATTACAGTTTCATGAGCATGTTCATGGGCTGGATTCCGGGTTCTATTGGGGAAACGTCCACGTTAATGGCCCTAATAGGCGCTGTGATCCTAGTGGCAACAGGTGTAGCAAGCTGGAAAATCATCGTAGGTGGATTTAGCGGTGCTTATGTCATGGGACTTGTGATGAATGCGCTTGCTGTCAATCAATACATGGCCATGCCTGCCGAATACCATTTGGTAATGGGAGGATTGGCATTTGGTGTGGTCTTCATGGCTACTGATCCAGTATCTGCTGCGCAAACAGAACTTGGTAAATGGATTTATGGAATTCTGATTGGTGTGCTTACGGTAATTATCCGTGTGACCAACCCGGCTTATCCAGAAGGAATTATGCTTGCTGTGCTATTCATGAACGTGGTAGCACCGCTAATTGATCATTATGTAGTAAAGGCAAACAAAACAAGGAGGTTACAACGTGCAACAGTCTAATACGTACATCATCGTTTATTCCGCAGTACTAACCATCATCTTGGGACTTCTACTCTCAGGGTCGGCGCAGGTATTGGGTCCTTGGCAGCAGGAAGCCATGGCGTTGGATAAGAAAAAGCAAATCCTAGGTGCTGTAATCAAGGCAGAAGAGATTGCTGCAATGAGCCCTGAGCAGGTGAATGAGTTTTACGCAACCCGAATTTCTTCTACGGTAGTGGACATCACCGGCAAGGAAGTAACTGCCGATGGAGTCACTGCAGAGAAAGTAGAGATTGCAAAAGACTACAAAAAGCCGGCAGAAGAGCGTGCCTATCCTGTCTTCATCTACCATGCAAAGGGCAATCCTGAGCAAGTAGAGTCGTATATCTTCCCAATGTATGGTGCAGGCCTTTGGGATGCTATCTGGGGCTACCTAGCACTAGAGACGGACATGAATACCATCGGTGGTATTACGTTGGCTCACGCTGCCGAAACACCAGGCCTTGGTGCAAGAATTACCGAAGCGAAAGTGCAGGATCGGTATATCGGCAAGAAAATCTTTGACGAATCCGGTGCCTTGATCACGGTGATGATGCAGAAAGGTGAAGGAAAAGACTACGAAAACGATGCGCACAAAGTGGACGGTATGTCAGGTGCCACGATTACAGGTGTTGGCGTCAACAACATGCTAAAAGCCTACATGGGCAATTACGAAGCTTACATCAAAGCGAAGTCTTCTTCGAAGGCACTCGCTGCCCTATAACTATAACTCATCAGACCAAATCAATCATGAGTGCTGAAACACTAGAAAAAGTAATTGAGAAAAAACCGGCTGAGCCTTTGTTCTCAAAACGCCGAAGAAAGTTGGTTTCCGATCCATTGGTAGACGAAAATCCCATCACCGTTCAGGTGCTTGGTATTTGTTCAGCCTTGGCTGTAACTACCCAAATGAAGCCAACCTTGGTAATGGCCATTTCGGTGATCTTTGTAGTGGCCCTGTCCAACTTCGTTATTTCTCTAATGAGAAATACCATTCCTGCTCGAGTACGAATTATTGTACAATTGGCGGTAGTTGCGACTTTGGTAACCCTGGTTAGTGAAGTGCTAAAGGCTTTTGCGTACGATATGTACAAGGAGCTATCGGTATTCATTGGCTTGATCATCACCAACTGTATCGTTATGGGTCGTTTGGAAGCTTTTGCCATGGGCAACAAGCCTTATGACTCCATGCTTGATGGTTTGGGTTCTGCGCTAGGGTACTCTTGGATCATCTTGACGGTAGCCTTCTTCCGTGAATTATGGGGTTCAGGTGCTGTATTTGGCATTCCAGTATTCGACTACGTATCTGGCTTGTTTGGACCTGACTTCAAATTGGCCACCAACGGCCTGATGGTTACTCCAGTAGGTGCATTTATTATTTTGGGCTTGATTGTTTGGGTACAGCGTACCAAAACAGGCTATGTAGAACATTAATTAAGACAGAGAAACCATGGAATTATTTAGCTTAGGTATTCGATCGATCTTCATTGACAACATGATTTTCGCGTACTTTTTGGGAATGTGCTCTTTCTTGGCCGTTTCCAAAAAAGTAAGTACTGCAGTAGGTCTCGGAGCCGCTGTGGTGTTTGTATTGGGAGTGACTGTCCCCTTCAACTGGTTGTTGAATGAGTTTGTCTTGAAAGAAGGAGCGCTAACGTGGATTTCTGCCAGCTTGGCAACCATTGATTTGTCCTTCCTTCGATTCATCATGTTTATTGCCATCATTGCCGGTATCGTGCAATTGGTGGAAATGGTAGTTGAAAAGTTTTCCCCTGCCCTGTACGGACAGTTGGGAATTTTCCTTCCCCTAATTGCGGTAAACTGCGCTATCCTCGGAGGTTGCTTGTTTATGGCACAGCGTGACTATACGCTTGCAGAGTCGGCTGTTTACGGCTTTGGCTCAGGCTTTGGCTTTATGCTAGCCATCGTCCTTTTGGCGGCTATCCGTGAACGCCTAAAGTACTCTCAAGTACCTGCTGGATTGAAAGGACTTGGTATCACCATGCTCCTTACGGGTTTGATGGGCATTGCCTTCATGTCTTTCATGGGCATCGACTTGTAAGCCTTATTTTAATTCAAATACGAGGCCCTGAAGACTTCTTCAGGGCCTTTTCTTTTTTCGGTAGTAACCATTTCCCAATTCTTGTTTATCTTGAAATCATCAGGTTGATCTTCAAGTTTGAGTTAAACTTGTGCATCATCTGGCCCGCATGCCGCCCCTGCATGCTTCGATTCCCTTGGCGTTGGCTTGACCGACGCCATCTTCATCATTCACTCTTAGCTTACGCTGCCATGTCTTTTACCTACCGCAAATTGTTAGCCTACTTCTTCCGGGGCCTCCTTTTCCTCACCCCATTGGCAGTGACGGTCTACATCATCTACCAGTTATTTCTCTTTTTGGACAATTTGATTCCTGTGCCCATTCCGGGAATTGGAATTTTGATGGTGTTGGCCCTTATTACCTTTGTGGGCTATCTGGCGAGTTTGTTCTTCACCAAGCAGCTGTTCGACTGGTTTGAGCGCGGTGTATTTAAAATCCCATTTGTCAACCTACTCTATACCTCAATCAAAGACCTGCTGGATGCATTTGTCGGGGAAAAGAAAAAGTTTAACACGCCCGTGATTGTGGAGGTTTCGGATAATTTGAGCAGGTTGGGTTTTGTCACCCAGGAAGACATGGCTGTGATCGGTGAACCAGATTTGGTGGCCGTCTATTTCCCTCACAGTTATAATGTCTCGGGCAATGTTTTTCTGGTGAAGCGTGAAAAAGTAAAGCAGCTAGGAGGTATTAAAAACTCGGACGTAATGAAGTTTATGGTTTCAGGAGGGGTGTCTTCCCTTGAGCGGGAGAAAAAGAACAGTGTAGCGTTGGATTAAACTCCAAATTGACCCAAGTGGTGGTCCATGTGTTTGGCATGAAATTTTTCCCAATCGCCATGGTTTAGCGGGCCAAAACGCGGATGTATTGTAGTCTTGCTAGGCTCTTGTAGAAATACATCTTGGTATGCATCCCAGCTAGCCAATAACCCTGCTTTAGCGCTTGTTAAGTCTGGAAAACGAAGTGCCATCAAGGTATCTGGAATACCGGGCACCTTTACTCCTTGAGGAAAAGGGATATCCGTATAGAGTAGGGCTTGCTTTTGCGCCAGCTGCTTTTCATTTGGGACAAAATCCGTCATAGGGATTCTTCCTGCGGAGAGCTTGAGTGTGAGTATCAAGTGCTCCAGCATGTGTTGCGGGGTCATGATGCCAAAACGTGGTGCCGCTGCAGGCGTCAATTGGTCAAGTCTTTCTTGAAGGGTTTCTCTGGTCATTTTTAAGGAGTTTAGAAAAAAAAGCGTTTGATACCATCAAACGCCTTTTTGAATAAATGAACTCTAGAATATCGATTTAGCTTCCGCACATTTCGCAGCCCTCTGGATCATCCAAGGAGCAGGCAATGGCGTCTTGCTTTGTTGTTTTTACCGCTTCCATCTCGTTTGCTTTTTCCACCTTAGGCTGCTCTAGTGAAGATTTGTCTAGGGTAAACTTGATTGCTGCGGTAGCTGCCTGAGAACGTAGGTAGTACATGCCTGTCTTCAAACCTTTCTTCCAAGCGTAGAAGTGCATGGAGGTAAGCTTGCCAAAATTTGGGTCTTGCATGAAGATGTTCATGCTTTGTGACTGGCAGATATAGGCTCCTCTGTCGGCAGACATGTCGATGATGATCTTTTGAGAGATCTCCCAAACGGTCTTGTACAGATCCTTGATGTTTTGTGGAATACCTGGCACATTTTGAACAGAACCGTTGGTGGAGATCAACCTGTTTCTCATGTTGTCGTTCCACAAGCCTAGGTCGATCAAGTCTTTCATGAGGTGCTTGTTGACCACAATGAATTCTCCTGACAAGGTTCTTCTGGTATAGATGTTAGAGGTATAGGGCTCAAAGCACTCGTTGTTTCCAAGGATTTGGGAAGTGGATGCTGTTGGCATTGGTGCTACCAAAAGGGAATTACGCATGCCAAACTTCTTCACTTTCTCCTTCAACTGTTCCCAGTCGTATCTGCCTGATTTAGGGGTAACACCCCACATGTCAAACTGAAGAACGCCTTTGGAAGCTGGGGACCCTTCGTAGGTTTCGTAAGTACCTTGGGTCTTGGCTAGCTCCATGGAAGTTTCCACGGCAGCATAGTAGATCGTTTCGAAGATGTCTTCGTTCAATCCACGTGCTTCTACCGAATCAAACGGCATGCGTAGAAGGATGAATGCATCTGCCAAGCCTTGAATACCCAAGCCAATCGGGCGGTGTCTAAAGTTAGACTTGCGCGCCTCTTCTACCGGGTAGTAGTTGACGTCAATCACCTTGTTGAGGTTGCGGGTAGCCACCTTAGTGATCTCGTATAATTTCTGGTGATCGAAGCGAAGAACGCCATCAGCTCCTTCGTTGATAAACTTAGGGAGGGCAATAGAAGCCAAGTTACAAACGGCTACCTCGTCTGGCGCGGTATATTCGATGATCTCGGTGCACAGGTTGGACGACTTGATGGTACCCAAGTTCTGCTGGTTGGACTTGCTGTTGGCAGCATCCTTGTAGAGCATGTAGGGAGTTCCTGTCTCAATCTGAGATTCCAATACTTCAAACCACAGTTCTTGTGCCTTTATGGTCTCTCTTGCTTTTCCTTCCTTCTCGTATTTTTCGTATAGTCTTTCAAACTCCTCTCCGTGGCAATCGGACAATCCGGGCGCCTCGTTGGGACAGAAGAGCGACCAGTCCTCGTTACTTTCTACGCGCTTCATGAACAAATCAGGGATCCAAAGTGCGTAGAACAAGTCTCGGGCACGCATTTCTTCCTTACCGTGGTTTCTACGTAGTTCAAGGAAGTCCTTGATATCTGCATGCCATGGTTCTAGGTAGATGGCAAAGCTGCCTTTTCTTTTTCCACCACCTTGGTCAACATAGCGCGCAGTCATGTCAAAGTTTCTGAGCATGGGCACGATGCCGTTGGATACGCCGTTGGTGCCTTTGATATAGCTTCCTTTGGCGCGAATGTGGTGGATGGAAAGTCCGATACCTCCGGCAGATTGGGAAATCTTCGCGCAATTCTTCAAGGTATCGTAAATGCCGTCGATGCTATCGTCCTTCATGGTAAGCAGGAAGCAGGAGGATAGCTGCGGCTTTGGTGTGCCTGCGTTGAAGAGGGTTGGGGTGGCATGCGTAAACCACTTCTCGGAGAGAAGATTGTAGGTTTCGATGGCTGCATCAAGGTCTTCTTTGTGAATTCCCACCGCTACGCGCATCAGCATGTGTTGTGGACGCTCCACTACCTTACCATCCAAGCGGATGAGGTAGCTTCTTTCTAGGGTTTTGTAACCAAAGTAGTCGTAGCTAAAATCACGCGTGTAGTCGATCGCCTCATCGAGCTTGGCCGCGTTGTTTTTAATGATACCGTACACTTCCGTATCCAGTAACTGTGCGTTTGCCCCTGTGTTCGGGTTGACATAGGTATACAGTCTTTTCATGGTGTTTGAAAAAGACTGGCTGGTGGTTTTGTGTAAGTTGGATATGGCTATTCGTGCTGCCAAGACCGCATACTCGGGGTGTCGTACGGTGAGGGAAGCGCAAACTTCTGCTGCTAGGTTGTCGAGTTCGGAGGTGGTGACCCCATCAAACAAACCATCAATTACCTTTTTGGCAACTTCAATGGGTTGGATATATTTTGGATCAAGTTCGTAGCAAAGGTTTTCGATCCTTGCGGTGATTTTGTCGAATCGTACTGATTCTCTTCTTCCGTCTCTTTTGATAACTAACATACTCAGGCGAATTTTTAAAGGGGGGTGGTTTAATTAGGCAAAGGGTAAGCGGTAATCTTAGAAATCTTCTCCGATGGAGAAACGGGCAGCGGTCTCAGCTCCTTCGGTAGTCTTCATTACGCCTGCTTTTTGGTAGTCGCCAACTCTCTTTTCGAAGAAGTTGGTTTTTCCTTGCAAGGAGATCATGTCCATGAAGTCGAAGGGGTTGGTGCTGTTCCAAACTTTTTCGCAGCCCAATTCCATCAAAAGACGGTCGGCTACAAATTCGATGTACTGGCACATCAAGTCAGCGTTCATGCCGATCAAGCGTACAGGTAGGGCATCGGTTACAAATTCTTTTTCAATGGCCACGGAATCCATGATGATTTCGCGGACGGTATCCTTTGGCAATTGATTATTGACGTGGTTGGTGTATAGGTGACAGGCAAAATCACAGTGCAATCCTTCGTCTCGAGAAATCAACTCGTTGGAGAAGGTAAGGCCTGGCATCAAGCCTCTTTTCTTTAACCAGAAAATGGAGCAGAAAGAACCAGAGAAGAAGATCCCTTCTACAGCAGCAAAAGCCACGAGACGCTCCTGGAACGAACCGTTGTCAATCCATCTCAAAGCCCAGTCTGCTTTTTTCTTAACACAGTCGATGTGTTCGATGGCGTTGAGTAGACGGTCTCTTTCTGCGTTATCCTTAATATAGGTGTCAATAAGCAGGGAGTAGGTTTCCGAGTGGATATTTTCCATGGCGATTTGGAAGCCATAGAAAAACTTTGCCTCAGTGTATTGTACTTCTGCAACGAAGTGCTCTGCCAAGTTTTCGTTGACGATGCCATCGGAGGCAGCGAAAAACGCTAGGATATGAGAAATGAAATGGCGCTCCCCATCGTTCAAGTTTTTCCAATCCGATAAATCCTGGCTCAAGTCAATTTCTTCTGCCGTCCAAAAGCTAGCTTCTGCTTTTTTGTAGTACTGCCAGATGTCGTTGTGTTGAATCGGAAATAGGACAAACCTGCCGTTGTTTTCTTGTAAAATGGGTTCCTGCTGCATCATGCGCTCTGTTTATTGATTACTATAGTTGGTGGGGTTAAGGACGGTAAATGTGCCCTTGGAGTATGCTACGAAAGAAGTAGGCTGCTCTTTCAAACAGCCTACTCACAAATATGGGAATCAAAAAGTGAATAAAAAACTCGTAAATGAGGCATTTTTAACCATTTTGAACAAAGGTCAAAAATAGTTTAACTTACTATAAAATAATAAGTTAGATATCAATAATTGAATAGATAAATCAATCTAATTTGGCCATTAGAGGTGGTTGAAGAAATTTAAAGAATTAAAAAAAAGTTTTTTCGTGGGTATGCTGACTACCGTTTTGAACTAAAGTCAATAAAATAAGGGTTAAAATTGGAATTTTAACTAATTGAAAAACAATGAATTATATAAAAATAAAGAAAAAGAAAGATTTTTTAGTGCTTTACTCAGATGAGCATTTCTTCAAGTTTTTGGTCTTCTTCAGGTGAATACTTGAGTAATGCATTTTCTTCTTCACTCAAAATAGAAGAAAGTTTTTTTAGTTTCATTTCAATTCCTATATTTGCACTCCGATTTCGATAAATCAAAGAACATGTACGCAATAGTTAACATCGCAGGAAAGCAGTTCAAAGTAACAAAAGATCAGTTCGTTTATGCCCCTAAATTGGCATTGGCAACTGGCGCTTCCGTGGAATTTGACCAGGTCTTGTTGGCAGAAGCCAATGGCACTGTGTCTGTAGGTGCTCCTTTACTTGCAGGAGCCAAGGTATCCGGAAAAGTTCTGGATCACGTGAAAGGTGACAAAGTGATTGTCTTCAAGAAGAAGCGCCGCAAGGGCTACAAGAAGAAGAATGGTCACAGACAGGACTTCACCAAAGTAATGATCGAATCTATCACCCTATAAGATTTTCTTAGCTAAGAAATCATAAACGAATAAAATCATGGCACACAAAAAAGGTGTAGGTAGTTCCAGAAACGGACGTGATTCTCAATCCAAAAGATTGGGTGTAAAAAAGTTCGGCGGTGAAGCTGTCATCGCAGGTAACATCCTAGTTAGACAAAGAGGCACAAAACACCATCCAGGTTTGAACGTAGGTTTGGGCAAAGACCATACCCTATTCGCTTTGACCAACGGTGTTGTAGCTTTCAAAAAGAGATTTGATGGAAGATCTTACGTAAGCATCGTGCCTGCGCAAGATTAATTCTCAACCCATTCTTTAAAAACCTCTTCCTCGGAAGAGGTTTTTTTTTGCCCTTACCCCACCTTTTTGCCACTAGTCAATTATTTTAGCCAGCATGTCTATCTTTCTGCTATCTTGAATTGAGAACTTTTATTTTCTTTTCCCTATGAATCGATTCCTACTTTCCCTTCGCGCCGGGCTAGTCCTGACCTTCTTCCTGCTAAGTGCCCAGCTTTTTGGGCAGCAGATTCCTGACCCCAAAGTTTACGATGCCGTACAGTGGCGACTCGTAGGTCCCTTTAGAGGGGGACGTGCCGATGGAGTCACCGGAGTCAAAGGCAACGACAAATCCTATTACTTCGCCTCCACAGGAGGAGGAATTTGGAAAACAACCAATGCCGGCCAAACCTGGAAGTCGGTATCCGATGGCTTCTTTGGAGGATCCATGGGTGCTGTGGCTGTTTCTGAAAGCGATACCTCTGTGGTGTATGCAGGAGGTGGTGAAAAAACTGTCCGTGGCAACGTTTCCTTTGGCTACGGGCTATGGAAAAGTGCAGATGCAGGCAAAACCTGGGCACGTGCTGGTCTAGACAAAAGCCGCTTTGTTTCTCGACTACGAATCCATCCTACCAATCCCAATGTAGTTTATGCTGCTGTACTTGGTGATGTGTTTAAGCCCGACGCTACCCGTGGTGTATACAAAACTACCGATGGTGGAAAGACTTGGGAGCAACTACTTTTTGTAGATAACATTTCCGGTGCCGTAGATTTGGTATTGGATCCCAACAATCCCGAAGTACTTTATGCTTCTACCTGGCAACTACAGCGTACCCCCTACAGCTTGGAAAGCGGTGGACCTGGATCCAAACTTTTTAAATCGTCCAATGGTGGGAAAACTTGGGAGGAACTTTCTTCCAAAGCAACCTTCCCGAAAGGTGCCCTAGGAATCATGGGTATCGCGGTATCGCCTAAGAATTCCAACCGCTTGTATGCCATCATCGAAAACGAAAAAGGTGGAGTCTATACTTCTAAAGACGCTGGCCAAACCTGGGAACTCATTAACGAAGATCGTAACCTTCGTCAGCGTGCCTGGTACTATTCTAGAATCTATGCCGATACCCAAAATGAGGAGACCATTTATGTACTCAATGTGAGCTACCATAAATCTACCGATGGGGGCAAAACCTTCAAAGGTGCGAATGCACCCCATGGAGATCACCATGATCTGTGGATTGATCCAGCCAACAACCAACGCATGATCATTGCCGATGATGGAGGCGCTCAGGTTTCCGAGGATGGCGGTGCCAACTGGTCTACCATGATGAACCAGCCGACCTCGCAGTTTTATAGAGTGACAACTGACAATAGCTTCCCTTACCGCATCTATGGGGCGCAGCAAGACAACTCCACCGTTCGTATCCGTCACCGCAATGATGGTGGAGCGATTACTGAATCGGATTGGGAGCCTACCGCCGGTGGTGAGTCGGGCTGGATTGCCCCAGATCCGCTTGACAGTGATATCGTCTATGGCGGGTCTTATGGTGGCTTGCTCACTAGAGAAAATCACCGCAATGGAACTTCCCGTACCGTCAACGTGTGGCCTGACAACCCAATGGGCCATGGTGCTGAGGGAATGAAGTACCGATTCCAGTGGAACTTCCCAATTTTCTTTTCCCCTCACAATACAAAACTACTTTATACCACCAGTAACCAATTCCACCGCTCTACCAACGAGGGGCAGACTTGGGAGTTGTTTTCTCCAGACTTGACCCGAAATGACAAGAGCAAACTCGGTCCCTCTGGAGGCCCGATCACCAAAGACAATACCTCGGTAGAGTATTATGCCACCATCTTTACTGCTGCAGAATCTCCTGTTAAGCAAGGGGTAATCTGGGCAGGATCTGATGATGGACTGGTGCATGTGACTGTAGATAACGGAAAAACTTGGCAAAATGTCACGCCCAAAGACATGCCTGAGTGGCTTCAAATCAACTCCATTGAAGCAAGCCCATTTGTGGCAGGTGAGGCCTATTTTGCGGCTACAGGATACAAGTTGGGTAACTTTGCCCCCTACCTCTACAAAACCAAGGACTACGGAAAGACCTGGACCAAGATCGTCTCAGGCATCAATGAAGAACACTTTACCCGTGTAGTACGCGCCGATCCGGCCAAAAAAGGCATGCTCTATGCCGGTACTGAAACAGGCATGTACTATTCAAAAGATGATGGTGCTAGCTGGCATTCACTACAGTTAAACTTGCCTATCGTTCCGATCACGGATTTGACGATAAAGGAAAATAACTTGATCGCAGCCACTCAAGGCAGATCCTTCTGGATCATCGATGACTTGACGGTGCTTCACCAAGCGGAAGTTGGACTAGAAAACAAGGCGTTCCACCTCTACAAACCTCAAGATTCCTACCGCATCGACGGGATGAAGCGCAAGAGTTTGACCGACGGAACCAACCGTCCAGGGGGTGTTTTGGTGTATTATTTCCTCAAGGAAAAACCTGCCGGCGAAGTAAAAATCGAATTCTTCAATGACAAAAATCAACTCATCCGCTGGTTCTCTACCAAAGGTGTCAATGGTGATACGCTGAGAGTTAAGCCCGGATCAGGGGAATTCAACTGGAACCTACGTGGAGAAAATGCGGAAGGATTTGACGGCATGATCCTTTGGGCAGCTAGCCTAAGAGGACCTAAGGTGGTGCCAGGTACCTACAAAGTGCGTATGACTGTAGACGGCCAATCCCAAGAGCAAACCTTCAAGGTGCTAGCAGATCCGCGCTACGAATCCACACAGGAGGACTTGGAGTCTCAGTACAACTACTTGCTTGCCGTGCGTGACAAACTCACCGAAACACACCAGGCGATCAAGTTGATCCGTGTATACCGCACTGAGTTGGACTCACTCACGACCAAGCCGGAGAACCTTGACCAAATCAAAGCGGAAATGAAGGAGATTGAGGAGACCTTGTACCAGACGCAAAATCGAAGTGGTCAGGATCCACTCAACTTCCCAATTCGCTTGAACAACAAGTTGGCCCACTTAACCAGTGTAGTGGGAAGTGGTGATTACCGACCTACCGACTCTTCGGAGGAAGTACGGAAGGAGCTCACGGAACAAATTGATGTGCAACTCGCACGCTTTCGTAAACTGGAGCGAGAACAAATCTCCCGAGTGCTGAATATCGAGGAGATGAAAACGAAGTTGGAGAAGAAAAAATAACCAACAAGTTGGCTATCCATTTGCCCCCATAAAGTGTCTCACTTTGTGGGGGCATTTTTTTTAGAAGAAGCGGTAGGTTTTGAGTTGCTCCAAAAATTGCAATCCACTCGAAGGTGAGAGGAGCAAGATGAACACAATGCCAAACAAGGCGCCATAGAGGTGCGCATCGTGGTTGATGCCGTCTTGGTCTTGCTTGCCTTTGACAAACGAATAAATCAAAAAGAAGCCGCCCAAGATAAATCCAGGAAAGCAGAGTAAGGCAAATAGACAAATGTCAGACAAGGGCATGTAAACGATACTCGCAAAGACGGTAGCGGCAGTACCTCCGGAGGCGCCTAGGGCACGGTAATGGCTATTGTCCTTGTTTTTGAGGTAGGTAGGAATGTCTGACAGCACAATGCCCAGCAGGTAAAAACCCACAAAGAGCAGGCCGCCGAGGCCCTTGCCGTACTGGTACCTTAAAAACTGCTCCACCACGCCTCCAAAAAAGTAGAAGGTAAACATGTTGAACAGCAGGTGGGTGTAGTCCTTGTGGATGAAGCCGGACAGTACAAAG
>JBIIFN010000278.1:0-4709 GCA_044237325.1 Algoriphagus sp. | reverse complement strand
TTACCCATATCAAAAAGGCCAAATTTTGTTTGAGTTGCAAGGCTGCACAGACTGTTCTGTTGAAGTAAATGGGGTTAAAAGAACCTATTCAAATCAACCTAAGGTATTGGACACGCTTTCGTTTTTGGTAGAGAAAGACACTTCTACCTTGACGTTTAAGGGAGGATATTTTACGTTGTTGGATTTGGTTGAAGAAACAAGCCTACCAGGAGTCATATATAGTTCTACAGGCGTCGCTAGTGCAACCTTCACGAGCTATAATCTAAATCCCAATTTCCAAAAGGGGTTAGCGATGATCCGCCCAGATTACCTTTTGATTTCCTTGGGAACAAACGAAAGCTATAGAAATTGGAATGCTTCTTACTTTAACAAGGAGGTGAATCTATGTTTGGATAGAATTACCGAAGCCTCTCCAACTACTGAGGTAATTCTTGTCCTGCCGAATGAGAACTACAAGAAAATTAATGGCAAATATGCGTACAATGCGGCCGTAGATTCGGTGAGAAATAGCTTGAAAAATATTGCCGCACAGCGGCAGCTGACCACCTACGATCAACTAGAAGCCATGGGCGGCAAAGGATCCCTGTTGGAATGGTTAAAGCAGGGGCTGGTGAACGCGGATCATGTTCATTTACTTCGGAAGGGTTATCAAAAGCAAGGAGAATTATTGGCAGCCTTTCTATTGGGTTACCTTCAAAATAAGCCCGATTGATTTTCGGGTGAAAAATGTGTTTTTATTTTAATTAGTTACTTGAGGCAATTGAATTTTTCAAACAACAAAAATTTTAAGCGATATCTAGCGTTAACGCTTTTCGTTTTTTCTGTTGTCGGATTTATGATTAAGCTTCCCCGTTTTTTTCATCATTACGATAAGGAGTTGCATGCGCTTTTTTATTTTTGCGCAACTTGTTTTTTGCTCTTATTGTACTCCAAAAGATGGTTTATCATCCCAACCTCTCTTTTTGTATTTGGTGTGCTAATTGAGTTGGCACAAGATTTTTCTAATAAAATATCAATTCGAATTATCGGTCAGAGAATACATGGCCGATTTGATCCCGAAGACATTTTTTTTAATCTACTGGGTATTTTAATTGGCCTGGCGGCCTTCTCTTTGTTAAGCGTACTAGTTCGCGCGTTTAATAAAATGAGCAGCTACTAGTTGTGAATGCATTCCCTACTTTTATTTAGTAGGCTATATAAAAGGGTGACTTATTAAATAAGTTAAAATTCCCTAAATAATCTAGCAAGGTAAATTTTTGTGCATCATTTTCAACAAGATGTCCGTTAGCATTGGCAGACTACTCATTGCTAGGTAAATAAGTATACTACAGTTGAAAACTATAAATATTGATTTGACTAGCGCTTTATCAATGAGCAATTAATTAGCCCTTAAAGTAATACTAGCTGCCCCATGAAGATTCGGTATAAAAAGCGATTGGTTTTTCTAGGATTGATTTTTACAATCCTATTTGTGTTAAACCTATTTAAAGCTCCTGTAGTCATTTACCTTCCCTTTAATCTCCCTGATGAGCTAATGGGCTCAACCATACCTCCATTTGGGATGTTTATTAATGATAAGTATAAAGGCGAAAAGAATCCTAAAGCATGTACTGTGTTGCAGCACGAAATGGAGCATTGGGACCAATACAGGCAAATGGGCTTGTTTTCCTTTCATTACCAGTACCTAAAGGAGTTCGTAGTTAATGGTAGAGTAAACCATTGGATGGAAAGGGAAGCAAATAAAAATTGCAAAAGAAAATTGAAAGTAACCTAGTTTCTTTCAACTGAAAATATGCCTAGACAGGCTGCTTAATTCTGTGAGTTCAACACAATGAAAATTTATAATTCAAATCAATAAATGAAAAGATGATGAAAAGAATAGTATTACCAATAGTTCTTTTGTTGCTGTTAACCCTGGTTGTATTCGCAAAAGATTCCTTTAGCCAGTTAATTTATGGAAAGGGTTCTACAAATGAAGTTGTCTTAAGTTCTTCCTTCAGTGATGAATTGAAAGAGGGCGATTTAATTTTTCAAACTTCACGTTCTAGTCAAAGTAAAGCCATCCAGCTAGCAACCAAATCAAAGTACTCGCATTGTGGGATTGTGTTTAAGGAAGGCGATTCTTTCTATGTTTTTGAAGCAGTGCAGCCAGTTAAGCGTACACCTTTGGCGCAGTGGATTGCGCGTGGAGAAAAGGGAGAATATGTAGTTAAACGCCTTAAAAATGCTGAGCAAACGTTGACTCCTGAAGTGCTACAAAAAATGAAAGAAATAGGGAAAGGGTTCTATGGAAAAAATTACGATTTAGCTTTTGAATGGACTGACGAAAAAATTTATTGTTCTGAGTTGATCTGGAAAATCTACAAACGTGCCGCTGGAATTGAAATTGGAAATCTTGAAAAACTAGGAGATTTTGACCTTTCAAGTGACCAGGTAAAACGAAAGATGAAGGAGCGTTATGGGAATAAAATTCCAATGGAAGAATTGGTTATTTCACCCGCATCCATTTTTGAAAGCGAGCTTCTTACCACTGTAAAAACCAATTGAATTCATTCGGTTGGTTTTCAATACAGCTGGTAGCGGACATACTTCTTTATTCGCTGGTTGAAGGTTAGTTTGTGGTTAAAAAAGTGAATTGATTGAATAAATTTTAGGGTTTCAGTTGTAGGGAAATTGATATTGACCTTACATTTAATTTGAAGATTGAATTCTTTGTGGGTGCATTTCTGTCTTGAATATTAAAGAATTATTCAAGCGGTCATTTTCTACAGATTTTCATTCCCTAGTTTGCAATTCTAATTTTGACAAATCGATGAAAAGAATCTTTGTTATAGTGATCGCCTGCCTGTTGGCACCGCTTGCTACCCTCGCCCAACAAGCCCCACAAAAAGGCAACTACGAGCTTGCCGCTCGTTTTTCTCCCGATCAACTGAAGAAGATGATCTTTTCTACCAGCGTGGATCCGCACTGGATGAAAAAGTCAGATCGCTTCTGGTACCAATACGAGACTTCTCAAGGAAAAAAATGGGTCATGGTAGACCCTGTTCGGAGAACAAAAACACCCCTTTTTGATACAGACAAACTAGCTGCCGAGCTAACTCGGGCGGTGAAAGATCCCTTTGATGGACAACACCTCAAGCTGGACAATATGAAGCTTTTAGCCGATGAAAACACATTGCAGTTTACGGTGAAAAGCACCGCAGATGTGGTCAAAAAGGACTGGGTTGAGCTAAAAGCAAAAAACAAAAACGCCAAAGACTCCCTTGAAAAGAAGGTGCATACCTTTCAATTCAATCTGACTTCTCAGCAACTCAAAGAAATCGAAACGGAAAAAGAACCTGCGCGTCTCGCTTGGGCAAACATTGCCCCAGACTCCTCCAAGGTCGTCTATGTCAAAAACTTCAACCTGTATTGGATGGATAAGGCCAATTTTTTGAAGGCGGTTAAGGATTTGAAGGACACTACCTTGGTAGAAAATGCCCTAACTACCGATGGAGTGGCAGATTACGAATATGGCTGGGGTGATCGTGGAGAGGATAATGTGGAGGTAGAAAAAAAGAAAAAAGATCGAAAGCGAGCTCCAGTACTTTGGAGTGCGGATAGCAAGCAATTTATCCTCACCCGCACAGATCAGCGAAAGGTGAAGGACCTCTGGGTGATTCACAATACCCGCGAACCTAGACCTACCTTGGAAACCTACAAGTATGCCCTGCCAGGGGAGAAAGAGCAGCCGATTTCTGACTTGATCCATTATTCCTTTGAAACTCAAAAATTGAGCAACTTGCCTATTGCAACGTTTAAAGACCAGACGGTTTCGCTTTGGTCAATGACTCCAGCCGCCAATACTCGGGACGATGATTTCCGTCCTACGACTTGGTTGGGCAATACCACTGAATTTTACTTTTCCATTACCTCCAGAGACCTCAAGCGAGTGGATGTTTTGCGTTGGAATTTGAAGACCAACCAAAAGGAAGTGGTGATTGAAGAAAGAAGCAATACCTACATCGATTTTGAAAAACCAGAATTGGTTGGAAATGACCTGATCTGGTGGTCAGAGCGCGATGGCTGGGGGCATTTTTACCTCTATGGCAAGGACGGTACCCTAAAACGTCAGCTTACTTCAGGACCGTACCATACGGCCGGTGCTGCACGAGTTGATGCCTCCCTGCGGAAACTTTACTTTACTGCCAATGGCAAAGAAAAAGGAGAAGATCCCTATTACGAGCACCTGTATTCAGTGTCCCTTGATGGGGGAGCAGTCGCCTTATTAAATAAAGGGGACTTCAACCATGAAATCAGCATCAACGATGCCGGCTCTTTCTTTATCTCTAATTTCTCCCGCGTAAATACGGTCCCCGCTTCCGTGCTTTACGATCGAAATGGAGCCAAAATCATGGATTTGGAGACGGCAGATTTAGGCCAACTCTTTGCCGCAGGCTATAAATTCCCTGAGCCATTTACCTTCAAGGCGGACGACGGCATTACCGACTTGTTTGGGGTGATGTACAAGCCTTTTGACTTTGATTCTACGCGTACTTATCCACTCGTGCAATACGTTTATCCAGGGCCACAAACAGAGGCGGTCAACAAGTCTTTTGGACGTGGTATGGATCGTACCGATCGACTAGCGCAGTTTGGCTTTGTGGTGGTGACACTCGGCAACCGTGGCGGTCACCCGGCACGCTCCAAGTGGTACCATAACTATGGCT
>JBIIFN010000038.1:0-16605 GCA_044237325.1 Algoriphagus sp. | reverse complement strand
AAATATGGACCCAATCGCGTTTTGGATAAATTCTGTTTTGTTCAAAGCAAAATTATTCTCCTGTGTAGGCTTTAATCCTCGTTTGGCACGTAGCAATCCCGCCATTTCGTTTTCAAGGGCAACCAAACCTACATCCGTGTCTCTGCCTTTGGCCGCGATGGTAGGTTCTAGTCCATCACGCCCGGTATAGTACATTTTACTAAAGGCGCCGAAAGGAACCAAGCAAGCTTCGTCCTTGGACGGTAAATCCAAAAAGCCTGCTCCTTCCTCTTCGAAGATGCCGATGATGGTAAATTTCATTCCCTTGATTTTTACTTCTTTGCCCAAAGCAGAGCCGTTGGCAAACAGGGTGGTGGCAATCTTCTTGCCGATGATAATCAGGTTGCGAGAGGAGTTGATTTCCGATTCTGAAAAGTAGCGCCCTTCTTCCAAGGCCACCTCAAACACGTCTTGGTAGGTATAAGCTACGCCCGACAGCGCGGTACCCTCGAAGGAGTTGCTGCCCGCCTGCACAGTAGCGGTAGAGGAGGCGGAAATAGTCACGGCGTCGGCACTTTTTAGGCGCTCTTCCAAAAACTTGTATTCAGCATAGGTGCCCGGGGGACGCTGAAAGTACTTCCACCAAGGGTAGTCCTGTGGGCCACTGGCAAAAGGAAAGCGGTCTACCCGCATCACATTGGTACCCAAAAAGGCGAAGGAAGACTTGATTTTTGACTCCAACGAATCCACCAACGTAAACACGGCGATGATGGCAAAAATGCCAATAGTCACCCCCAAAAGGGAAAGAATGGTACGGGTAAGGTTGGATTTGAGTGCCGAAATGGCAAATCTGAAACTTTCCCAAGAAAGCTTTAAAAAGAGCATAGCAATACTAGTTGGTTAAAACAATTTGTTAAGTTAGCGGAAATTGGGCATTATTGTCACTATCTTTGCAATTTTTAAAGGTTATTTCCTCTTTGGATTCAACTGAGCAAACTTACTCCTAAAACCCAGCTATGAAATTATCAGATTTCAAATTTGAAGTTCCCAAAAATCTTATCGCGCTTTATCCTGCAGAAAATCGGGACGAATCCAGGTTGATGGTCGTTCATAGAAAAACTGGCGAAATCGAGCACAAAACATTCAAAGACATCCTCAACTATTTTGAAGAGGGTGATGTGTTGGTCAACAACGACACCAAGGTATTCCCGGCTCGCCTCTATGGCAACAAGGAGAAGACAGGTGCCAAAATAGAAGTTTTCTTGTTGAGAGAACTCAATGCGGAATTCAAACTTTGGGATGTGCTCGTTGACCCAGCACGTAAGATCCGAGTGGGCAACAAGCTGTACTTTGGCGATAGCGACTTGGTGGCTGAAGTCATTGACAACACCACCTCCAGAGGACGTACCATCCGATTCTTGTTTGAAGGCACTGCTGAAGAATTTCACAAAGCCATAGACACCCTAGGAGAGACACCTTTATTGAAGGAGTTTATCGACCGCAGCATTGAGCCTGAAGATAGAGAGCGCTACCAAACGGTATTCGCCAAAAATGTAGGTGCCGTGGCCGCTCCAACTGCTGGTCTGCACTTTACACCACAGCTATTGAAGCGCCTTGAGCTTAAGGGCGTCGACGTGGCACCAATCACCCTGCACGTGGGCTTGGGTACTTTCCGTCAGGTAGATGTTGAAGACCTTACCAAGCACAAGATGGATTCTGAAAACTACGATATTCCGGAAAGAACGGTAGAGCTAGTCAACCGTGCCCTTGACAATAAAAAGAGAGTAGTCGCCGTGGGTACCACTTCCTTAAAGACCATCGAGTCTTCTGTGACAGCGGCCAACAAATTGAAAGCAAGCAGTGGCTGGACGGATAAGTTTATCATTCCTCCATACGAGTTTAAAATTGCTAATGCGCTAATCACCAACTTCCACCTGCCCGAGTCAACGCTACTTATGACGGCCTCGGCCTTTGGTGGATATCCTTTGATGATGAAAGCCTACAAGGAAGCCATCAAAGAAAACTACCGGTTTTTCTCCTACGGAGACGCCATGTTGATCTTGTAAATCGAATCAGTCCCGCACCTGCGGGACTTTTTTTTGATACCCCTAGCCGAGGTTGAGCCGTCAAGTCAGGACAAGCAAGCCTAGTGGAGATCAAAAAATAAACTTGGGGGTTTGGGGTAGGCGCTTATTTTTGTGTCAACTTAATCGCGATGAACAAAGCAGCACTTTTGGTGGCCGGAGGCAAAGGGATGCGGATGGGAACCTCCCTTCCCAAGCAATACCTCCCGCTTGGAGGCAAACCGGTGTTGATGCATACGCTGGAACGATTTTTTCAGACGGATTCGAGCCTGCTGTTGATTTTGGTTCTGCCTAAAGAGGACTTCGAATACTGGAATAAATTATGCGCTTCCCATGGCTTTACCCTTCCCCATCAGCTGGTTGCGGGAGGAAGTAGCCGCTTTCAATCTGTAAAAAATGGCTTAATGGCACTTCCCTTTCAAGAAGGTTTGGTGGCCATTCATGACGGTGTGCGCCCCTTTGTCTCGCCGGAAGTCATTCTAGAGAGTTTTGCAATAGCCCAAGCGCATGGCAGTGCGATTCCAGTCATATCGTTGAAAGATTCCTTACGAAAGGTGGGTGCTGCGGGCCAGAGTAGCTTTCAAGACCGTGCCCACTTCCGTTTGGTACAGACACCGCAAACCTTCCAGTTGGAGCGTCTCCTCCAGGCGTTTCAGGTGGATGAATTGCCGATTTTTACAGACGATGCCACCGTCTACGAGCACCAGGGATGGGAAATCACCCTGATTGAGGGCAATTCAGAAAACATCAAGTTGACCACGCCCGAAGACCTGGCCTTCGCAGAATTTTTGACGACAGCTCGCTGAGTTGAACCGAAAAATTCATTTACCGACTAGTTTGGGTGCTTTACCGATTTTTTGGAGGACTTCACCGAATCGATCAAGGAAGGTTTCGGTTGAAGGACTAGTTTTGTTTAACTAAATTTAATCCAGATGAACAGCTACACAAAACCACGAAACGACGGGAGCATTGCTTTTGGTGCGATAATTCTTGTCATAGGCATTGTCCTTCTTTTTAGAAAACTCGGACTCTACATCCCAGATTGGGTGCTTACCTGGCCGATGATCTTGATTGCGGTAGGTACCTACACGCTTATCAGTCAGCAGTTCAAGAGTTTTGTTGGGTCGGTGATCCTTTTTGTTGGCCTATTTTTTCTGTTAAAACGAGAGTTTGATCTGGACCTTGGGATTGACCAGTATTTGTGGCCACTTGGATTGATTGCCTTGGGTATTTACTTGATTACCCAGAAAAAGAAGGAGCACAAAGCCATGGATGATATCCGAAAAAATTGGGAAGCAACTAGAAAAAAGAAAACGCAGTCATCCAATTCTGAGACTACCGAGTCAGCCGAAGTAGTGGAGGATGCCAGCCCTTCGCAGAAAGGAACAAGCAAGGCTCCAGATTCAGGCTTTGTCCGTGCTACAGGCACCGCCTTCATGGACCGAATCAACGAGAGCGTCATCTTTAGCGGCGTGAATCGCAAGTTGATGACCAAAAATTTTCAAGGAGGTAAGGCCACGGTTTTATTTGGAGGGCTAGACTTAGACTTGACGCAAGTGGATTTTACAGGAGTTGTCAGTTTGGATTTGGAAGTCGGATTTGGCGGCGTCAAATTGATCATCCCTCCACACTGGGATGTTCGGACGGAGGTTTCCAATATCGCCGCCGGCCTGGAAGACAAGCGCATGTTTCGCGAAGGCGGGGTAGATCCCAACAAGGTATTGATCCTGAAAGGCACCTTATTATTTAGCGGACTGGAAATCAAGTCCTTTTAATCCCTGCTGAAACGTGTATTTACCCGCTTTTTCACCTGCTAACTTTGGGAAATGGATCCTCCCAGGAATCGGATGTATCTGGTTTCTGGGAGGCTATTTTTTGTTATACACCCAAGGCCTTGAAGAAGAGATTGCGTTGGTAGACGCCTTCTTTTTTACCCTACTTTTTTTGGGAGGGATGCTACTGCTAGAGCGGGTGTTTCGGCATTTTACACCCAGCCCAAAAAACGGGCTGCTTTTGGTTGTTTTTCCCCTCTTGCTTGGCGGTGGGATAGTTTGGACACATGCCCAACTCCTTTCCTGGTGGTTTGACGAAGAGTTCGATTACCTGGAACAGTTAGCCGATAGCTTTTACTTCCGATGGCTGCTCCTAGGATTGTTGCTCCAACTGCTGGCACTCTTATCGGTGGCACTCTCCAAGCTGGCCGGTCAGGAGGAGCTTAGTCGTCGCGAGGGGAAGCTGCTACAGCTTTCCAAGGACGCGGAACTTGCTCAGCTAAGACAGCAACTGCAGCCCCACTTCTTATTCAATAGTCTCAATTCCATCCATGCCTTGGTGCTTGCAAGTCCGCAGCGTGCCCGAGACATGGTCTTGTTGCTTTCGGATTTCCTGAGAGGCACCCTACGCACCGAAGGGCAATCTTGGATCAGTTTGGCAGATGAAATCAAGTACTTGACTATGTACTTTGACATTGAGCGGGTGCGGTTCGGACATCGCTTGCTGGTGGATCTGCAGGTAGAAGATGGCGTGGAAGGCCTGAAGATTCCACCCTTGCTCGTACAGCCGCTAGTAGAAAATGCCATCAAATACGGGTTGTACGGCACCCTTGGCGAGGTAAAAATTTTTATTCACTGCCAAAAAGAAGGCAACTACCTTCTTGTGAAAGTTCAAAACCCCTTTGATTCCCAAGATTCAGGGCAAGAGGGAACAGGCTTTGGCCTAAGTTCTGTCGAGCGTAGGCTTTTTCTAATTTATGGGCGAACGGATCTTTTGGAAAAAAGCGCGTCCAATGGCTTGTTTAGCGTGTACTTAAAAATCCCTATTACCCGATGATCAAAGCAATTATCGTAGATGACGAGCCGCTTGCCGCTGGGCTGGTCAAAGAATTTTTGGGAGCCTATCCTCAGTTTGAGGTGGTAGCCATGTGTCACGATGGGGTTGAGGCCTTCAAGGCGATTCAATTGCACCAGCCTGACCTTATTTTTCTAGACATTCAGATGCCCAAGATTACGGGGTTTGAGTTACTCGAACTCTTGGAAAACCCTCCCGCAGTACTTTTTACAACGGCCTTTGATCAGTATGCTGTGAAAGCCTTTGATGCCAAGGGTCTGGACTATTTGGTCAAGCCTTTTTCTGAGGCTCGTTTTGCGCAAGCCATTGCTCGATTTCTAAGTCAGTACCAGGGCAATTCTGCCTCAGCTAGCCATCCAGAAGAATTCTCCCTAACACAGCCGGGAAAATGTACACGCCTTGTGGTGCGGGTAAAAAATGAAATCAAAATCATTCCAGTGCAGGAAGTCAGCTACTTTGCTGCGGAGGACGATTACATTTCCATCCACACGGGGGAAGGTAAATTTTTGAAAAAAATGACGATGAAGCACCTGGAGGAAAGCCTAGATCCAGGCAAGTTTGCCCGTATACACCGCTCTTTTCTGGTGAACCTGCAGGAGGTGTCAGGGATAGAGCCCTACGAAAAAGATTCCTTCTTGCTGAGGTTACGCACGGGCGCAAAAATCCCTGTTAGCAAGACCGGCTACGTCCGCTTGCGACAGGTGCTAGGACTGTAAAGGCAAAAGCCCCGCTCGTGCGGGGCTTTTTGACTTAATATTCGTCCTCGTTGAAGAAGAAGTCGTCTTTGGTCGGATAGTCAGGCCAAATTTCTTCGATCGTTTCGTAAGGTTCGCCGTCATCCTCAAGTTCTTGAAGGTTTTCCACTACTTCAAGTGGAGCGCCAGAGCGGATGGCATAGTCGATAAGCTCGTCCTTGGTTGCTGGCCAAGGTGCGTCTTCTAGGTAGGAGGCTAGTTCAAGTGTCCAGTACATAGTGTGTGTTTTAGGAGGTGTTCCGGATGGTTAAAGTGCAAGAATAGTAATTTTTTCAATAAGTAGGTTGTACTCATGTTTTTGTAGAAAGTTGTCTCAGCACGTAGTTTTTTACATCTACCTTTCGCTTGAGGTTGGCCAACTTCTTTTTCATCATCATTTCAAAGTCTGCAGTCTCTACTCGGAAGTTGTCCGAATTGTTTTGCATGGTCTCCAATTCGCTCTGATCGCGGTGTAGCAAGTCCTTCAGGATGGACGCTTTGATCTGCTGCTGCTCCTCGAAAGGCTTGTCGTCAAAGTCAGTGTATTTGTTGTGTCCCAACTTTTCTAAGAAGGCTTTTTCAAAGATGATGTCTACAAAAAACTGGTAGGAGCGTGCGGGAAGCACTGCTTCCTTGGGCTTCCGCATGGGAAGTTTCTTCCAATCTTCTTGGATTGCTTTGGCGCGGGTAGTGATTTCTGCGCTTGTAGGCTGGTGCGCCATTTTTTTCACTTCTTCCACCAGCTGTTCGATTTTTCGGAGCACCTCCCGTGGCGGCATTTCTGGCCCTGGATTGAGGGTTCGCTTGAAGCGAGAAAATATCCTGTTGTTCAGTTTGGAAAACTCGTCCCAGAGCGGCTGTCTTCGTTCTGCGGGGACTTTACCAGCCTCTTTCCACTCTTTTTGGATGCGCTTGCTGATATCGAAGGCCATCTTGGCATCTGGGTGATCATGGGCGCTTCTTGCTTGCTGGACAAGAGCCTCGTAGATTTTTATGTTATCCTCCGCCTGGAGGGCCATTCCTTCATAAAACTGCCGGCGATTTTCAAAAAACACCTGTACGGCCTCGTTAAACTGCTGCTCAATGGCCTCGTTGCTTTCCTTTTCTACCGGGCCTGTTTTGATCCAGCGCAACTTCAATTCTTTGAATTTCTCGGTGGTTTCTTTCCAGTCGGTATCCTGCTGTAGGGCTTTGGCCTCTTCGATAAGAGCAAGCTTCACGTCGAGATTTTTGCCGCGGTTGCCTTGGATGATTTGGCTCAGGTATGCTTCCTGCTCGTTGAGGGTATCGATGAGCGGAATAAAGTCTCCTAGCGCATCGCTTTCAAAAAGTGATTCACGCAGGTGAATCAGCCTCATTAAAAAAGAGCCTTTGTTCTGATTTTCCTGGATGGCCTCGGTTAGCTTGGCTACCTTTTCCTGGAGTTGGCCGAAGCGAGCCTCAAAATAAAGTAGAGTCGACGCTTCGTCTTCTTTGACTTCGCCAATAACCCGATCTGGTCTCCCTAAAAAACCCTTTAGAAAGACTTTTCCGTCTTTGATATACCCAAAGGAGTGGTTCATGGCACTTAGACTAGGTTATAGGTGGTAAAGCTCAATTTTATGCAAAATAATCAATAAGCCCTCACTTATCCTAAGAAAGGTATATTTTTGCCCATCGGAATTATTTCCCACCTAAGCACCTAATTTACTGGCATGAGCGCTGAAAAAATCATCTTTTCCATGGCCGGGGTCTCCAAGATTTACCCCCCACAGAAGAAAGTATTAAAAGACATTTACCTCTCCTTTTTTTATGGCGCCAAGATTGGCGTGCTGGGTCTCAACGGCTCAGGAAAGTCTTCTTTGCTACGCATCATCGCAGGCATGGACAAGGAATTTTTAGGGGAGGTAGTCTGGTCTCCAGGTTACACCGTGGGGATGTTGGAACAAGAGCCCAAACTAGATCCTACCAAGACCGTCAAAGAAGTGGTGGAGGAAGCGGTAGCCGGCACGGTGGCTTTGCTCAAAGAATTTGAAGAAATCAACGAAAAATTCATGGATCCTGCCCTCATGGACGATCCGGATGCCATGGATAAGCTCATCACCCGCCAAGGGGAAGTGCAGGAAAAACTAGATGCAGTGAATGCCTGGGAGCTCGACGTAATGCTGGACAAGGCCATGGATGCCTTGCGTCTTCCACCTGCAGAAGCCAACGTGGCCAACCTATCTGGTGGAGAGAAAAGACGTGTAGCATTATGCCGTCTTCTTTTGCAGGAGCCGGATGTATTGCTACTCGATGAACCGACCAACCACCTCGATGCCGAATCTGTGCATTGGTTGGAGCAGCATTTGCAGAATTACAAGGGGACAGTCATTGCCGTTACCCACGACCGCTACTTCCTAGACAATGTGGCCGGCTGGATTCTTGAACTAGACCGTGGCGAGGGCATTCCATGGAAAGGCAACTATTCTTCTTGGCTAGATCAAAAGCAAAACCGACTCAAGCAGGAGGAGAAAACCGAATCCAAGCGTCAGAAGACCTTGGAGCGGGAATTGGAGTGGATCCGCATGTCTCCAAAGGCCAGACAATCCAAGGGCAAGGCCCGTTTGAATGCCTACGACAAGTTGGTAGGAGAGGAGTCCAGAGACAGCGAAGCCAAGCTTGAACTCTTTATCCCACCTGGACCCCGCTTGGGCGCAAAAGTGATTGAAGTCAATAACGTGTCCAAAGCCTATGGAGACAAGTTGCTTTTTGAAAACCTCAGCTTCTCCTTGCCACAAGGGGGTATTGTTGGAATCATTGGCCCCAACGGTGCAGGTAAGTCTACCCTCTTCAAATTGATTACCGGACAGGAAAAAGCAGATTCAGGCAATTTTGAGGTGGGAGAAACGGTGAAGTTGGCCTATGTGGACCAGGAGCACGATGCCTTGGATCCCAACAAGACTGTGTACCAGCTGATCTCCGATGGCAATGAACTGATGAAGCTGGGCAATAAGGAAGTGAACTCACGGGCCTATGTGTCCAAGTTCAACTTTGCTGGTTCAGACCAGGAGAAAAAAGTAGGCGTACTTTCCGGTGGAGAGCGCAACCGCGTGCATTTGGCGATTACGCTGAAGGAAGGCGGCAACTTGCTTTTGCTCGATGAGCCTACCAACGACTTGGATATCAACACGCTTCGTGCCTTGGAAGAAGCCTTGGAAAACTTTGGCGGCTGTGCAGTGGTGATTTCCCACGACCGTTGGTTCCTGGATCGAATCTGTACGCATATCCTGGCCTTTGAGGGCGATTCACAGGTGTACTGGTTTGAGGGAAACTTCTCCGACTACGAAGAAAACAAGAAGAAGCGCCTTGGCGACGTGATGCCGAAGCGTATTCGCTACAAGAATTTGAAGTAACGGTTGCGGTCACCCAGACCTAAATCATTCCTCCAACCCCTCTGTCAGAAGAACTTGTCAGAGGGGTTGTTTTTTTACTAGGATTTAGATTTCTTAGGCACCAAATTAATCCAGCCGATGAGCAAAAGAAAGACCTATTTTCATGTGATAATCCTGTGTGCTGCGGTGGTCATTGGAGGGGTGTCCTTGTGGCATAGTGGATTTTGGATGGAGGGAAGAAACAAGGTTCCGAATTTCACGTTCCTATCCATGGTGCTACTGGTTTTTAGTCAGGCTATCGCGCTTAGAACCGTTTTCACTAAAGAAAATAAACGTAATCACTGAACCATGCGAATTTCGATACTGCTGATTTTGATCCTATTTGGCTCTTTTAGCCAAAAAGTAGAACGTGATCCCCGATTGGTAGGAAGGTGGATGATGCTCTTTAGTCTAGATGCAACTGGCGAAGTAATCAAGGATGAGTTCTATCAGAAAAAGTATGTTGAAGAATATACCCAATCAGGGAAATTGATTCTTGACCCTAATTTTTTAATGGATGACATGAAGGCTAGAGGAATCAAATTGACAGTACTAGATTATGCAGCGATACCTACCTTTGATTGGACTACGATTGACAACAATACTTTACAACTGGATGATGGTGCACTAGGGATTCGATCAAATAGGTATGGTTTTTTGGGGGACACGCTTATTTTTGGCTATTCCAATGGACATACGCGCTATTTACTACGAGTTAAATGACCAAAAAAACAATTGATCGTCTTTATGGCTTGCCTTTTCTAATCCTTGGACTGGCGGTGTTGGTAAAGTATTTGAATCTCTTTTTTATACCGAATTGGGTTCTTGCATGCATTCTTGTTTGGGGAGCTATCGCTCTGGTGGTGGAGGCAGTTCGTCATCGGAAAAGTTACCAATGATGGGAGGCTATACCTTTGGTAAATCAACTAGTGAATTGGCTAAGCAGGCGTACCAAGAATTTCAGTATTGGAATGAAAAAAAATCTTAAATCCTCACTTCTGCTTGCTATTCTCTTGTTTTCGCTTGGGGCCTGTCAGGAATTCATCCACAATAGTTTCGATACGTTTACGGGGCGGGTGGTAGATGTGGAGGGGAACCCAGTAGCTGGATTGGAGTTAATCGTAACCCAAGATCTTGATTTTGGGGTAGCTCAGCCTCCAGTTGCCAAATCCATTATTTATAAAGTAAAAACAACTAATCGCGGTGAGTTTCGCCTGGTTGTACCTTCCCGAACTGATATCTCATTCAACACGGAGTATTTTTTGCTGCTGACGGCACCGGTCCAATTTGAATTGGAGGACGCTGGAATGTCTGTTCTGTATCGGTATTTTTCATTTTCTACAGCGGGAAGAGATGCTGACGGGGTGATTGATTTGGGTACCTTAAAAATTGTCCGCGAATGATCCGAAGATTCCTCCTTGCTGTCCTGCTTTTGTTTTGTGCGGTTTTGCCCGGGTTTTCTCAAGAGATGAAGGAGGAGTCCAGGCTTCCCAAGGGAAGGTTTACTTTTGCTCCTGGGGCAGCGCTAGGGTACCGTTCTTTCGAAAAGGGCACTTTTTTAGGAGATACTTATGCAGTGGGGCTCAGCTACCGCCTAACTGTAGAGGTTGAGTTTCATGGTTACCCCGGCATTGGTATTTACTTTGACAAGCAGGCTGCCAGCATTTTAGACAACAGGTTTTTGGGAGGATTTTTTAAGGAGGTGCGCATGCCAGAAACTGGGGTCTACCTCTATCATCAGGTGCCTCTAGTCAAAAATCTTGACCTCCGCGGTGAACTGGGTTATGGGGAATTGCAGGTGATCCATGGCCTTAGTCCTTCGCGGTTTATTTTGGATTACTCCAATTTTCATGGAGGGCTGGCATTCCACTATAACCTGGCAAAGGAAGTGAATGGAATTTTTGATCTCAACCTGATGGTCGGAGGCAACTATGGTTTCTTGCTAGGAAATGACATCGTCATCAATCCCAGTGACCGAACTTACATGCAGCGGGCCAGTGCAGTGCAGGGTATTTTTGGGATTCGAATCCTGTATTTGTAGGGTTTTCCCTAGTGGATAGTGAAAAACTCCGATGCGGGCTTCATCATCCACTTCCAAGCCGGCAGTACGTATAGTCCATCCAGCAAATCCTCCTGATTCCAAGTCAATAGTATCCCTTTTGGTGCACTTGTTTCTGCCAGCGCATTTTTTAATCCGGTGATTTCTCGCGCTAGCGTATCGCTATTGAGTTCCCAGCATACCTGTACCGCACCGATGATGTCTTCGTTCCACTTCACCACAAAGTCACATTCCGAATCCATGGACTGGAAATACTGGATTTCTTGGAATGATCTCCGCAGGTGGAGGTAGACGTAATTTTCCAACTTTCGCCCTAGGTCTTTGCTGAAGGATAGGGAATTGGCAGAAGCCAAAGCTGGGTCTACACAGAATGCCTTTTTGGGATTGGCCAGCTGCTTGCGTATCGAGGTTGAGTACATGGGGATGAGGTCAAACAGGTAGCTTTCTGCCAGGTAATCGCAGTAGTCGATGACCGTACGTACGGATTTGATCTCCAGCAAACTCCCTATTCGAGAATAGCTAAAGGGCTTGGCGACGTTGGAGGACAGAAATACGCCGAGCCGTATCAGTGCTGTTTCATTGCTGATGTTTCTTCGTACGGCCACGTCGCGGGTGAGGATGTCTCGCAGGAGTGTTCGTAGGTAGTCTGGATCCTGATTTTGCAAAAACTCCGGAAAGCCTCCCGATTGAAAATAAGTTTCAAAGCTTTCCTCACCAGCAGGAAGCTGCTTAAAAAGCAAAAACTCGGTGTAGCTGAAGGGGAAAAGTTCCACTTGTTTGTATCGCCCAGTGAGCCTTGTGCCCAATTCTCGGCTAAGCATGCTCGCATTGGAACCCGTGATGTAGAGCTTCTCCCCTTTTTCGTGTAGGGAGCGGGCAAATATTTCCCAGCCTACTACCGTCTGAACTTCATCGAGTAGAATGGAGGTTTTGCCCATGGCATCGCGCAACTCTGCGAGCTTGGGAAAATCTGCTGCTTCAAAATCCACCAACCGTGGATCTTCAAAATTTAGGTAGAGCCCTGGTGCATCCGTAGGCAAGCTTTTCCGGATCAACACACTCTTGCCACAGCGCCGTACCCCACTTACAACCAAGATTTGATTGGTAGGTATGGGTATAGCCATTTCCCTGGAGATAAGCTGCTTTTGGAGAAAATTCTCGTTTTGTTCTTCGATTACCTGGGCAAGAAGGTCTATTTGTATCATTTAACTTATTGTAAATCATACAAATATAAAAGCTTGTATTCGTAATACAAGCTTTCGTGTATTTCAAATACAAGCTTTTTTTAAAAAAAAACTACGCGCCAAAAACCTAGGAAAGGAATATCTGGATTAGGGGCAATGCTCGCGCACCCGCAGTTTGGGATCGGGGCGAAGGCCTTCTTCTTCGACAGACTGCTGCTTCAGGGAATTGAGATCCGGCTGTCCGGCATTGACCCAGGCAGTGTACCAAAAGTCAGCAATCATCTTGATGGAAGCGCGCATTTGTCGTTCCACCTGTCGGTTGAGCGCAAGGGCGTAGGCCTCGGTAAATTCCCGTGAATAGACCCGCACGGTGAGGCCATTGCGTTCCTCGTAACTGTACTTTTGATCTTCGGCGAAAGACGCTGTGAGTTGGCGCTCCATGCGAAGCACTGTATCCACCATCCCATGGGCCCGCTCCACGGCATTCCAAAGGGCCTCCTGAGGATCTGCCACGTAGCTTGCCTTCCCTACCCAGAAACTATAGTTTTTGGCCAGCAGCTCGGGTACCCGGCTTTCCCAAAATCCGTGGATGCCAGCTTGTCCGGTCAACTGTCCATTATAGTTTTTGGTGGTGTGCAGGGGCACATTCAGGTCTCCGAGGTAGTGGCCTAAGTCTGCGGAAAGGCGAAGGATAGCCGCTTTGTTTCGCGCTTCAAAGGCCTTGGTGAGGTTGAGTAGCGTATGGTAAGCAGACCAGGGGCCGATGCCATGCGCCCGTAAGCTATCCTCCGGAAACTTTTCCACTGCGGCTGCCCAGTACTTTGGAAGGCGGTAGCGCGCACTGTCGCCGTAGTGGTCCAGGTCGATGTAGTGTTTTTCGGCTTCGCCTTTCACCGCATACCTCCTTCGGTCTGGGTTGACCGATTTTTCAGCCAGGAAGGTGAGTTCCTTCTTGAACAAGGGCAGCATCTCTTGGGGTAGGGAAAATACCGCCTGCCGGTTCAACAAGGCATGTCCATAAAATCCCCAAAATGGCCTCGGAAAAAAAGAAAAAATAAAAAGTGAGGTAGTCAACAAGAAAAAATTCATGACTGAATCTACAAAATCCCCCTCATTTATTGCGTTTAGGGGCTATATTTGTTGCTCATGCGGTAAAAAGCGCTCCGATTGGGGATTAGAATCACAGGAATGTTTAAAATTCCTTTGGCAGATTTAATAAATTCTAATAGCTTTGCATTCCCATTTGAAATGGCACTTGAACTAGAATTAGAAAAATAAAAAGATATGGCAAATCATAAATCAGCTCTGAAGAGAATTCGCGCCAACGATGTGAAGCGTTTGAGAAACAGATACCAGGCCAAAACCACCAGAACTTTCATCAAAAGACTGAAGGCGGCTACCGATAAAGTAGAGGCTATGGAGTTGTACAAGAAAGTTTCTTCCATGTTGGACAAGCTGGCTAAGAAAAATGTCATCCACAAAAACAACGCAAACAACAAGAAGTCAAGATTGGCTAAAGTTGTAAGCGCTTTGGGATAAGTTTATTCCCATAAAAAAATTAAACCCTGCCTTCAAGCAGGGTTTTTTTATGCCCTTTTTTCCGTAGATTCAATCTACTACTTTTTCAACTCTCCCATGAATCAACCTACCTCCATCAAAATTTTTGAATTGGCCGAGGAGGATCGGCCCCGAGAAAAACTCCTCCTAAAAGGCAAAGCCGCCCTCTCTGATGCAGAGCTAGTAGCCATCCTGATGGGTACTGGCACCGCTTCGCTAAGTGCCGTAGATCTGGCGCGGCTGGTGCTGGCCTCGGTAGGGCATGACCTGGCACGCTTGGCCAAGTTGACGGTCGCAGATTTGACCAAGTTCAAAGGGATAGGCGAGGCCAAAGCCATCACCATCATGAGTGCGCTGGAGCTGGGAAGAAGGCGTAAGGAGCAAGAGCCGCCAAAAAGGCAAAAGTTGACCTCCTCCCGCCAGATATACGAGTTGATGCGTCCGGAACTGTACGACGAGCAAGTGGAGCACATGTATGCACTGCTCCTTGATCGGAAAAATTGCCTATTGCTAAAGCAGCACATCAGCCAAGGAGGTATCACAGGCACTGTGGTGGATCCCAAAGTGGTCTTCAAATTTGCTTTGGAACACGCAGCACATTCCCTAATTTTGGTTCATAATCATCCCAGTGGCAACTTGTTTCCCTCGGAAGCGGACACCAGACTAACTCAACGCCTAGTGAAAATTGGGGCCGAGCTGGATTGTCCTATCTTAGACCACCTGATTTTTACCGATCAGGGCTATTATAGCTTCGCGGACGAAGGAGTATTGTAGTGTAGCCGACATTTTTGTCTGCTGGCGCAACAGTCCTGCGCTTTTCGTGTTAATTTCTTCTATCCTAACTTATCATCCGGTGAAATCAAGCCACCTTCTTTTCCTTATTGCCACTGTAGTCGTTTTGGCAGCAGTAGGCTACATGTTTACCGCCGCCGAAAGCCCAGAGGCCTACCTCGAAAAAATTGAGAAAGAGCGGGAGCGGCAGTTTAAATACATCCGCTTCAATGTGGACTCCCCACTGACGGAAGAGCAAAAGCGTACCTTCCAGCGGCTTACGTTTTACGAAATAAATCCGGCCTACCGGGTGAAGGCACGCTTGCTTCCCATTGAAGAGAAAAAAGTGAGAGAGGTGCCGCTCACTGACGGCACGACTGAACGCTATTTGGAGCATTCTCGGGCCGTATTCGACCTAGAGGGAAAGACACATACCCTGCTACTGTTGCAAGCGATGAACGAAACGGACATGCGTAATTTTTTCTTGGCCTTTGCAGACGAAACCTCCGGAAGGGAAACCTACGGGGGAGGGCGCTACCTTAACGTGCGGCAGGATGGTAAAAACAGCATTACGATTGATTTCAACCTAGCCTTCAATCCCTACTGCGCCTACAATCCAGACTATGCCTGCCCGCTACCTCCCAAAGAAAATCTGCTGACCATTGCGGTTCCAGTGGGGGAGAAAAATTACGATAAATGATCGCCCCTCAGGCAAATCTTTTAAATTTGCACATTCCCTAAAAAGCGCCTTTGGGCCTTTTTTTCACCCATCGGATTTTGTCCGAACACCCGCCCTATGAAAATATCCATCAATAGACTCAAGAAGTACCTATTTTTTAACGAAAGCCCTGAAGAAATTGGAGCCCTACTCACCCAATCGGGACTGGAAGTAGAAGGCATAGCTGCCTTTGTGTCCGTGCCTGGAGGCCTAGAAGGAATCGTCATCGGCGAGGTGTTGACCTGTGAAAGACACCCTGACGCAGACAAGTTGAGCCTGACTACCGTAGACCTTGGTGGAGGGCAGATCGCCCAGATCGTTTGCGGAGCGTCCAATGTAGCTGCTGGACAGAAAGTAGTAGTGGCCACTGTAGGCGCTACCCTTTACCCAAGTACGGGGGAACCTTTTGAAATAAAGAAAGCAAAAATCAGAGGCCAGGCCTCCGAAGGGATGATCTGTGCCGAAGATGAAATCGGCTTGGGAACTTCCCATGCTGGAATACTTGTGCTAGATACCGACTTGCCAAACGGCACACCTGCTGCGGCCTATTTTGAGGTGAGCGAGGATGCTGTTTTGGAGATTGGCTTGACGCCCAACCGCTCCGATGCGGCCTCCCACTTGGGTGTGGCCAGAGACTTGAAAGCCTTGCTTCAGCGACCGATCTGCATGACCGAGGAAATCTCCTTGCCTGTACAGACGCAAGGTCCAGTCATCACTGTGACGGTGGACGAACCGGCGGATTGCCCAAGGTATGCTGGGGTAGTGCTCACAGGCCTTACCGTAGGTCCTTCACCCCAGTGGCTACAGAATTTTCTCAGGTCCTTGGACCTAGAGCCCATCAACAACGTTGTCGACATCACCAATTTCATCCTACATGATTTGGGACAGCCCTTGCATGCATTTGATGCAGCAAAAATCCAGGATGGAAAAATCCGCGTAGGCAAACTTCCAAAGGGGAATAAGTTTGTAACCCTAGATGGAAAAGAGCGTGCCCTTTCCGGCGAGGAACTCATGATCTGTGATTCCAAGGGAGGCATGTGTATCGCTGGGGTATTTGGCGGCAGCCACTCGGGTGTTTCCCAAGACACGACCGCAATCTTTTTGGAGTCCGCCTACTTTTCTCCAGACATCATCCGCAAGGGCTCGCAGATTCACGGACTCAAGACCGATGCTTCTTTCCGATTTGAGCGAGGAACGGATCCCAACATGCCAGTGTATGCCTTGAAGCAAGCAGTGGCACTTTTGCAGGAGTACGCAGGAGGCCAGGTGGCTTCCGAACT
>JBIIFN010000165.1:0-4742 GCA_044237325.1 Algoriphagus sp. | reverse complement strand
TGGGATGAGTTTTCAAGTAGTGGGCAATCACCTTTCCATTTTGGCAATGTCTTTCCATGCGCAGGTGTAGCGTCTTGATGCCACGAAGCACTAAGAAACAATCCTGAGGTCCTGGAGTAGCTCCGCAGGCATTTTGAAGAAAGACCAAGCGTGCCGCAAGATCGTCGTCATTTACGATCAAGGCTCCCATCACTACATCCGAGTGTCCACCGAGGTACTTGGTCACGGAGTGCATCACAATGTCTGCACCCAGGTCTAGGGGATTCTGAAGGTAAGGCGAGGCGAAGGTATTGTCAACTGCCAAAAGTAGGCCGTGCTTCTTGGAGAAGGCAGCCATCGCTTTCAGGTCGATGATGTTCATCATTGGGTTGGTGGGTGTCTCCACCCAAACCATCTTGGTACGCTCGTTGACTAGCGAAGAAAGTGCTTCAGGGTCAGCCATGGACACAAAATGGAATTTGATGCCGTAGCGCTCAAATACTTTAGTAAACAGGCGGTAAGTGCCTCCGTACAGGTCGTTGGTAGAGATGATCTCATCGCCCGGGTTGAATAGCTTGATGACCGAATCGATGGCGCCAAGGCCAGAGGAGAAGCAAATGCCGTGCTTGCCGTTTTCTAAAGCGGCCAAACTCTGTTGCAAAGCCGTTCGGGTGGGGTTGTGCGTGCGGCTATATTCGTAGCCAAGGTGATCTCCAGGAGACTTTTGCACGTAGGTGGAAGTCTGAAAAATCGGGGTCATGATGGCTCCTGTAGAAGGATCCGGGGCTACTCCCGCGTGGATGGCTTTGGTACCAAATTTCATCTAAAGTGGATTTAGTGGGGTTGGGTTTACATTGAATTCAAAACCTATTTTGGATAAATGAAGGCAATTCCAAAGCTAGGTGCTAAACTTGCTGGCTTTTACGTCAAAAGCGAGTCAAAGATGACAAAAAAGGATAGCATTTTCAAGTGGTTGGGCACCTACTTCCGGAGCCATCCCAGCACGACTCTCGGCTGGCTTTGGGTTAGTTTTGTCCCGCTCTTGGGTTCCCTCTTGCTTAGCACAAACTACCAGGCGATGGAGCAAATCGTTGTGTCGGGCATTGTGGACCAGATCCTGCTAACCCTGATCCTAGCCTTCCTTGTAGGACTCGCATTTCTCCCCACCACGCTCACAGCAATTGCCTCCGGATTCTTTTGGGGGTGGAGCGTATTTCCCCATCTGGTGATTGCCTACCTCCTGGCCAATGTGCTTGGCTATACCTTGGGCAAGTGGCTCAATGCAGACTTCAGAACGATCCTGTATGCACGGCATCCTAGTTTGAAGGAGGAAATCGAAAAACGAATCGAAAAGCCAGCAGGACTTGTTTTTTTTGTACGTATTAGCCCAGTGATCCCCTTTGCGATTTCCAATTTCTTATTTGCCTCCCTAGGAATTCCCCTTTCAAAAATCATTCGCTTTGGACTGCCAGGCATGCTGCCACGAACCATCCTGGCATTCGCTTCGGGTAAGGCAGCAAACTCCTTTTTGGACGCACAATCCTCCTTGAAAGATCCTCAGGATTGGCTAGCCCTTGGACTTCTCCTCGTTGGGAGCGTCTGGGGAATTTGGTATTTTTGGAATAAGAAGAAAACCGAGCCCTCACGCTAAGGGTAAGATTCTCCACAGGTACTAATTCCACTGAAGCATGATTACATCCATCCACCCCAAGTTGCCCATGCGCAGCAAAGCCATTACCCAGGCCTATTACCTGGATCAGTTGGGCTTTCAGCGGGTAGGTTCGCACGATTACCCGGACTACCTGATGGTAAAAAAGGATGCGGTCGAACTCCATTTTTTTCTTTTTCCAGACCTAGATCCGTTACAAAACTACGGACAGATCTACCTGAGAACAGAAGAAATAGACCGCCTCTACCAGTACTTTTTGGAGCGGAAAGTGGCGATTCATCCGAATGGACCCTTGGAAACCAAAGCTTGGGGCATGCGGGAGTTTTCACTGCTAGATCCAGACCATAACTTGCTGACTTTTGGGCAAGAAACCCGGTAAACACCGGCCAACCAAAAGTGGAACTGCAAAACATTAGAAAATTTAAATCCAACTAAATCGGTTTACCGCTGCGCAAAGGGCAGAATCCATACCGCTGGATCCCCCAAAAGCACTTGCTGGGACAGAAACGCATCATGTTCCGAACTGAGTCCATAGCGAAGCAAAAACTCCCGCTCAGTTCGCAGCAAGATGTCCCCAAGACGGAGAGGTGCAACTGAAAAGAGGTGGCTGTACCAGATCTCGGTGTAGCGCTTGAGCAGCAGATCCACCCCCAAAGAAGAATTGGAAAGCACCGCAATGGCCCCTTTATTAGGTGTTACCAGCCAATCCTCTCCTTGACTGTAGCTTGGTCCAAAAGCATTTCCATAGTCACAGCCATTAACCAAAATCAGGGGGTACTTCCCCGCATTGGCATAGGTCAAGGTGCTATCGGACACATAGCCAAAATCCAGTTCGTTGTACCCCAAGGATCCATGTCCAAAGTAGGTCAGCAGCGTAAGACCAGCGTTGATCTCCTGCCCCAAATCCACCCGTTCCACCTCTGCTTTCCCCTGCTTCTTGTAGGTCACCACCTCCACTTCAGGCAAACCACTTTTTGCTAGCGCAGCAAAACCTTCCATAAAGCTGCTGTGCCGAGCTAGCTCCGCAGGGTTCATCCCTCCTACGAGATGGAGGATCCTATTGGGACCGGAAACCAGCACACGCTCCTTTTCGATCACTTTAGTCAAGTAATTAGAAAGATCCTGGGAGGTCTTGGCAGGAATGCGCCCTACCGCCATCGCCGACAAGTCCGGCTCCCCCGGCTGGAGCCCCCTTACAAAGTAGCAGTCGGAGGGCGGGAAACCGGCAGTTGGAACTAGGTCCTGCAAATCAAAGGCTTGGGGAGTGTTTCGATAGAAGACCGAAGCATGGTCTACCCATGCTTGCGCAAAGGGGACGACCGAGCGGCCAGTTAGTAGCAGGTAGTGGGGATGATGGATCGGCCAATAGAACTTTAAAAACGCGGTCAATGCCCAAGGTGTCCGCTCGCCAAAGGCAAATTGATCGTATAATTCCTCCATTCGCAGCACCAAGGTGTCGAAATTGCCACCTGCAGCAGAGGCTCGATAGCTGGCATAGGCATCAAGGGCATTGGCATGCTGCAGGTTTGGCTTCTCCAATTGCCGATGCCCTATCAAGAGGTAATTTGCTGGGATACTTCGGTAATCCCGAAAGCGGACTGGTTGCAGCACTTCTACCGTAAATCGTAAAGGTCCAGTTACATTCCTAGCTGCTGCTAGGGGAAGCGAATAGGTAAGTTGGGCAAAAGCCAGTGAAAAATAATCTCCCTTTCGAGTAGGATCTGCTGCCAAATGAAGCAAAAGCTTTCCTCCTTGAAAATCCTCTTGCTGGAGCACCAGGGATTGGCGGAACGATTCAAATCCAGAAAATTGAGGGCTCGGAAGGGCCCGAATGACTTGGGAAGAGGTACCCAGCCAAAGCATGGGCACATGCTCCTGCGGAGAGCGCCCCACCCAGCCCAATTCTAAGGAAATAGATTGGGAGTCCACTTTTGCAAAGGCAGCATCCAGTTGAAACGCCAGATCCCGACCGGGAGCAATCACGGAACTCATCCAGCCCTGCCCTTCCTTCGGAGTGGAGGAGCGCAGCCCCCAGCGGGCCATTTTCCCTAAGGCATACTCCTCCGCAAAGACCTGGACTTGTGCTACTTCAAACTGATCCTCACCTGAGAGATGCACCTGAGGTGAAGAGGGTAATTCCATTCGTTTTCCCCGCTCCCCGGGGGTATAGGCTAAGAAAAAGGCGGTCGTGTCCGAATAGGTATTGACATAGGGATTCAGAATTGCGATCCCAGTGCTAGCCCATTCCCCGTTTTTCAATCCTAAAAAATCAAGGTAGTCCTCCAAATCAAGGCGGCCATCCTGCTCACCCTTCACCCAAACAGCTACTTCTTTTCCTCGGTGGTAGAGTCTTAAGTAGCGGGGATCTACTCGTTTGAGGGGAATGCCTAGGATGGTCAACCTGCTGGCTGGAATGCGATAGATTCCATCTGCTGCCGTCTGAATTTTGTAGTAGGTCAGGTCATACCGAAACCAAGGCAAATCTTGAGCAAATGATAAATTGGAAAGGCTGAAGCCAAAAAGTAGTAGGACCAAGGAATTTCTCATGGAAAAATGGGGAATTTGAGGAGAGCTCAGGATTAAAAAAATTAGAGATACTAGATAAAAAATAGGACTAGGATTGATTTCAGAATCCCTTCAAATGAAATTACTCTTAACTGCTTCGGAACAAGGACTCAAAAAAATGTACATTTTCGGGCACTCCTCTGTCCCAAAGTTGAACAAGAAAGCAGAAAGGCAAAAGTCAAAAAAGTAAAGCGTCGAAAATTTTATTTTTTTTTCTAAGATTGAAAATACCTTAAAAACAGTTAGTAATCAATGTCTTAGATTTAATTTTTCAGTTTTTTTATTCTTGAATACCTAGAATTAGGTTATACAAGGTACTCAACTTGAAACTTGGTACTACTTTTTCTTATGGTTGGCTGAGCATAAACAATTGCCTGCCAGTGCAAGGCCCATTGACCACAAGTATGAATCTAACCAACACCCAAGTACAAATGCGCAAAGGACTCTTAGAGTACTGCGTATTGCACATTATTTCGAGAGGGGAAATCTACACCTCCGATCTTATCGATGAGCTTACCCAAGCAGAGAT
>JBIIFN010000037.1:0-16678 GCA_044237325.1 Algoriphagus sp. | reverse complement strand
CTCATTTGCATTTTGAAACACGGTATAAGGGACAATCTTTTGATCCACTAAAGATCTTTAATAAAGACACCTACACCATACACAAGGAACTCCTTGTACTTCAAAAAAAGGATATTCAAGATCCTACGCCACCTGCAGCTACTAGAAAATACCATACCGTAAAACAAGGAGAAACACTTTCTCAAATTGCTAGAAAATACCGGACTTCGGTAGCAAGTTTGCAGCGACTTAATGGACTGAAAAACGCAAACAAAATTTCAGTTGGGAAACGATTGATTGTTAAATGAGCTAGATGATTTCTAGCGAATTCCCTTTGACTAAAAATAAATGATTCTTGCCGCCAGGTTGGTTGGCAAAGTGTTCTTTCTGATACCGCCATTAACGAGGGAGTTAGTGGCGGTATTTTCATTTTTCATTGGTAGCAAAAACTTCTTTCTCGTTTTTTTTGCACTAAATCTCCTTGGCATACGTTTTGACACTAGAATTGCCTAGGTGATTCTATGATTTTTATTTAAACTAAACCGTAACGCTATGAAAAAGCTAGTTTTCGTTTTGCTTTTTGTCTTGAGCTCCCTTACCCTGCATGCCCAAAATAGTGGGTTTGGCCTCAAGGCGGGATTAAGCAGTACCAAGGTAAATTTTGACGGGGGGCAATTGGTGCCCAGCGATGCACAAATGGGGTACCATTTGGGTGTATTTGCCCGATTTGGAGGCATTGGTTTTTTTGTTCAGCCAGAAGTTCTATTTACGCAAACCAGTGGGCAATTTAGGCTAGAATTACCTCCTATGAGTAGTACGTCTCCGGTTCAATACGAAGCCAAGTTTAATAGACTGGATGTACCTGTTATGGCAGGATTTAGACTACTCAAAATCATTCGCGTGATGGCAGGACCCATTGCAAGTTTCAACATCGATTCTTCCCTGAAAAATGCTACCAACACAGTTCAAGAAATTGACTTTAAAAAGGCAACTCTCGGCTACCAGGCAGGACTAGGATTAGATATTAGCAACCTGTCTATAGAAGGAAAATACGAAGGTGGACTAAGCAATTTTACGGATAATATTGGGGGCTACACTGCTGACAATCGCCTAAACCAATGGGTGCTATCGGTGGGATTTAAATTATTCTAACTTTCAACTCCTCAAAATAAGTCGAGTTTTAAGCCATAAAAAAGCCCTTCCAAATTCAATTTTGGAAGGGCTTTTCTATGAATTAGGTAGCTTTATTTATTCTCCATCACCAGGGGAGCTGGAGTAGCCCATTTGTGGATTGGTTTCAGATCCACCACATAGACGCTTCGGCCATGGGTACCCACGATGAGGTGGTTTTCACGCTCTTGGATGACCATATCATAGATGGCTACGTTCGGGATTTGGCCTTGGAATAGGTTCCAGTTTTTTCCAGCATCCAAACTTACATACAGTCCATGGTCAGTTCCCAAATACAGCAGGTTGGCCATCTTTGGATCTTCAATGATGATATTCACCGACTCATTGGGTAGGTTGGAAGCGATGGACGTCCAAGTTTTGCCATAGTCTTCGCTTTTGTAGACAAAGCTCGTAAACTCATCGTAGCGGTAGCCATTGAGTGTAATGTAAACTAGTCCTTCCTTGTAGTTGGAAGGAGAAATGCTACTCACCCAGCGGTCTTGAGGAAGGCCAGCATTCAAGCTAGTCCAGCTGCCACCATTGTTGCGCGTAACCCAGACATTGCCGTCATCGGAACCTGCATAGAGGGTTCCAAACTCGAGTGGTGACTCTTCAACTACGGATAGGGTAGCAAAAGGCACATTGCCGCTTTTTTGATTTTTAGTTAGATCTGGAGAGATCGTAGTCCAGGTGTTTCCTTGGTCTAGGGACTGGTATACGTACTGCGAACCCATGTAGACGATGTCCTGGTTGTGGTAGCTCAGCTCAGCCGGTGTTCTCCAGTTCCAACGGTTTGGAGCCTTACCGATATCGTGGCCTGGGGTGATGCGCTTGCGCTCATTCGTCTTTTTGTTGATGCGGACATAGTTTCCAAATTGGGATCCGGTGTAGACGATGTCGTTGTTGCGCGTATCGACTGCCACGACCATGCCATCACCTCCGTACAGCGACTCCCATGGATCTTCAGGCGCATTGGTGGACTTGCCATACCATACCCCGTTGTCTTGCATGCCTCCATAAATATTGTAAGGCGTAGCATTGTCCACCATGATGGAATAAAACTGGGAGATAGGCATCTGGGTGTTCAGGTGATCCCAGCGAGATCCTCCGCCATAGCTTCTGTACAATCCACCATCGTTACCGAGTAGGATGTGCTTGGAATCTTTTGGATTGATCCACATGGCCTGGTGGTCGGAGTGAGGTCTGCCGATGGAGTCGGTACGGGAAAAGTTCTTGCCGCCGTCACGAGAAACCAAAAGCGGCACACCCAACACAAAGATCTCGTTTTCGTCGGTAGTGCTTACCCGAATCTCTCCAAACCAATAGCCGTAGGAATTGTACAATTGGCTGATATCTGATTCAGATACTAGGGACCAGTTTTTTCCACTATCCGTGGATCGGTATACCTCTGCACCTTTGATCGGAGCACCAAACATGGCCGCATTTGCATCTACAGCGCCTCCTAAGTAGTTGGCAATTTGAGTAGTAGTGATTTTACCCGTCTTTAGTTGTCTCTTCAGTTCGGCAGGAGTGTATTTGCTAGCAAACTGATTTCTTCGAATAAAAGACTCTAATTTCTTGTCTTCCAAGGCCAAAGCTTGGTCCAAGGTCATGCTAGCAAAGTCCTCCAACTTAATTGGATTTTCTTCCGGTTGAGCCCCTGGGCGCTGTCTTGGTGCAGGAGCCGGCTTGTCTGACTTGCCCTGGTTGTCCAAAAGTGCATAAACCACTTCAGGACTGGAAAGGCTAAAATCAAATCCAATTCTTCCTACAAATTCATCCTGTGGAAAACCGCTCACCGATTTCTTCCAGGTATCTCCTCCATCTTCAGATCTCCAGATGGTAGAGCCTTTGCCGTTGCCAATAAAGTCATGTGCTTGACGGAACCGTTCCCAGCTCGCTGCAAGTAGGATATTTGGGTTGGTCGGATGCACTTTGATGTCAATGATGCCTGTGTTATCGTCTATGTAAAGGACCTTCTTCCAGGTTTTACCGCCATCTATGGTCTTGTAGAGACCTCTTTCTTTGTTTTTGGAGTACAATCCACCCATGGAACCCACCCATACGATGTCGGGGTTGGTAGGGTGAATTTGAATTTGTCCAGTGTGCTGGGAGTGAAGCAATCCCATCATTTGCCAGCTTTTACCACCATCGACTGATTTGTAAAGGCCTGAGCCTGCATAGGTGGATCTACTGGAGTTATTTTCTCCTGTTCCTACCCAGAGGATGTCGTTATTGGATTTGGACAGGGCCATGGCACCAATGCCCAGTGCCGCTTGATGGTCAAAAATCGGCGCAAAGGATTGCCCATTGTCCGTGGTTTTCCAAACTCCACCTGAGGCTGCCGCCACATAAAAAGTGTTTGGATTCGAAGCTACTTCAATGTCAATGATTCGTCCAGACATATTGGTAGGTCCCACATTCTTGGCTTTGAAATCCGCCAGTGGAGAGGAGGATAGTAGGGCGCTATGTTTGTTGATGGACTCCTGAAGGGCTTTTTCCGAGGTAGGAGTGATGGACTGCGCCAGGGTCTCAAAGGACAGCAAACCGCCAGCCAGTAAGAGGGCAAGTGTTGATTTTTTCATAGAAGTTGCTTAGAAAGAGGTTCAATATAGGAATTCACCGCAAAACGGCTAAAAAAATTGGATAAACCGAGGGTTTGGAGGGGTAAAAGGTAGCTAGGAAAAGTGCTGCCTTACTTAAGTGATAATCGTCCTATAAAAAAGCCTTGCCGAGATCTAGGAGAAAGGTAAAAAAAAAGGGCAGTAACCGAGGCTTTGTCTGGGTTACTGCCCTTTACCAGTCCATATAAGTTTGCCTTAGCTCAAAGCGCGGCTAGAATAAAGGGCCAGATGGTTTCAAAAACTAGGCGATGGCCTTCCTCTGTAGGGTGGATGCCATCGGGAAGGTTGAGCTCTGGATTGCCAGCTACACCCTCCAAGAGAAAGGGGATGAGGGTGATATTTTTTTCTTTTGCTACGGCAGGGTAAATGGCCTTAAACTCGTCCGTGTACTCCTGTCCCATATTGGGTGGAATTTGCATGCCGGCGAGGATAATTTTGGTGTTGGGGTACTTGCTTTGTACTTTGTTTATGATGGCCAAGAGATTTTTTTTCGTTTCGCTTAGTGCAATGCCCCGCAAGCCATCGTTACCACCCAACTCCAACACAAAGAGGTAGGGTTCTTCTTCCAAAAACCAATCCAGGCGGCTAAGTCCTCCCGCGGTTGTTTCTCCACTCAACCCACCGTTGATGACCTTAAAATCTTTCTTCAAGCTGTCTAGTCGCGACTGGGTACGTCCCGGAAATGCAAGTTCCGGCTCAATGCCGTAGCCTGCGGTGAGGCTATTTCCAAAAAAGAGAATGGTTTTATTGCCTGCCGCTTCGGCCTGCTCAGTTTCGGTAGTTTCTTGTTTTTTGTCGGTGGCACCGCCGCAGCTACCTAGCAGTGCAAGGAATAGCAAAAGCAGAAGAAAAGGGGAGGAGGACGTCAATTTCATGGGAAAGAGTTTTCTGAATGAGGATTTCTGGGTCAAAAGCAGGTTGGTGTTTCGTTGGTCGAGCCAATTGGCCCTTCTGTCGACCGGACTTGTCCTTGCTGTGGATATTTCGTTTTTTTACAGGCTTTGCAAACTAAATGCCATTATCGTTAACAAAGTAAGCAAATTAGCGTTTGATTTTTCAGTTCGACCAGCAGACAACCCATGTCCATACTATCACTCCAACACGTCAGTAAAACCTATCAGTCCGGTAGCCGCAAGCTTACCGTCTTGGAACAGGTCACCTTTTCCATTCAAGCGGGAGAAACAATCGCTATCGTGGGTCCTTCTGGATCCGGGAAAACAACCCTTCTCGGCCTTTGTGCCGGCCTAGACTCCAGTTCCTCTGGCTCTGTGGTACTCAATGGGCAGGCACTTGAAACACTAAGTGAGGACCAGCGGGCGGCAGTCCGCAACAAGGACGTAGGTTTTATTTTTCAAAATTTTCAGTTACTCCCTACACTCACCGCGCTAGAGAATGTGATGGTGCCGCTAGAATTGAAAAAAAGAAAAGACGCGAAAGAAAAAGCGCTCGAACTTCTCGAAAAAGTAGGACTAAAGGATCGGGCCACCCATTACCCTAGCCAGCTCTCCGGTGGTGAGCAGCAGCGTGTGTCGATTGCCCGTGCCTTTGCTAATGCACCAAAAATCCTTTTTGCAGACGAGCCCACAGGCAACCTGGATACCGAAACGGGGACAATGATTGAAAACTTGATTTTTGACCTCAACAAGGAGCAAGGAACCACGCTAGTGCTCGTTACCCACGACCTGGACTTGGCCGCCAAAACACGGCGCATCATACACATCAAAGGTGGAAAAATACAGGAGGACAGTGCTCATGCCTGATTTTGCTTGGATCTTAAAAATGGCCGGGCGGGATTTTAGAAAAAATCTCTCCCGTCTGCTCCTTTTCGTTTCCTCCATCGTGGTGGGGATTGCGGCCTTGGTGGCAATTAGCAGTTTTGGTGAAAACCTAGTCAAAGACATTGACAACCAAGCCAAGGAGCTCTTGGGTGCTGACCTGGTCTTAGAAAACAACAAACCCCTAGGTGTGCAAGCCTTGGATTCCTTGGCGTTGGAAACAGCCTCGGAAATCAATTTCGCCTCCATGGTGGCATTTCCGAAATTAGATGCCAGCCGCTTGACGCAGGTCCGCGCTTTGGAGGGCAACTTCCCTTTTTACGGAAAACTAGAGACACTTCCTGCCGACGGGTATGCACGATTTAAGCAAGGTGGCAAGGCCGCTTTGGTAGAAAAGACGCTCATGGCGCAGTTTGATGCGCGTGTAGGTGACTCAATCAAGGTTGGGGCAGTGACCTTTCAAATCGTCGGAGAGCTGCAGAAGGTTCCTGGCCAAACCGGCATTACAGCCAGTGTGGCGCCAGCAGTATACATTCCCATGGCCTACTTGGAAGAAACCGGCCTCGTGCAGTATGGAAGTAGGGTGGAGTACAATCGATACTTGCAGTTTGCTCCAGGTACCGATGTCGAAAAATTAATCAAGCCTTACGAGGCGCAGTGGGAACTCGACCGAGTGGATGCCGACACCGTCGCTGACCGAAAGGAAAGCACAGGTCGTTCCTTTGGCAACCTATCCAACTTCCTAAGTTTGGTGGCATTTATTGCCCTGCTGTTGGGCTGCGTGGGAGTGGCTTCCGCCGTCAATGTTTTTGTCAAAGAGAAACTGGCTTCCGTGGCCGTATTACGCTGTTTAGGTGTTGCCTCTTTGGACGTTCTCCTGATCTATCTCGTCGAAATCGTGGGTATGGGCTTGATCGGTGCCTTTATGGGATCGGTGCTCGGTACCTTACTTCAGTTTTTGTTGCCAATCGTCTTTGCTGACTTTCTTCCCGTGGAGGTTACGGTTGGGATTTCTTGGAAATCGGTTGGGTTTGGCATGGTTACAGGCCTTTTTGTTTCTCTCTTGTTTGCCCTATTGCCTTTGCTCAAGGTGCGGAAAGTATCTCCGATGGCTACGCTACGACCAGAAACTGCCGATACGACTTTACTCAAAGATCCCGCACGCTGGGCGGTGATGGGGGGGATTCTTCTGTTCATATTCGGCTTTAGTTTTTACTTACTGACCAAGGTGACTTGGGCCTTGGGCTTCACAGGTTTTGTGCTCGTTGCCTTTGGTCTCCTTTGGGGGGTAGGCAAGGGCATCATGTGGGCCGTGCGTCGTTTTTTACCCCTTTCACTCAGTTACCCTTGGAGGCAGGCTTTGGCCAATTTGTACCGGCCAAATAACCAAACCATCTCCCTTATTGCAACCATTGGCCTAGGAACGGCCATGATCAGCACCCTCTTTTTTCTTCAAAATCAATTGCTGCAAGAAGCCAAGTTTGCCGACAAGGAGGACCAGCCTAACATGCTCTTGTTTGACATTCAGACTCCTCAGTTGGCTCAGGTGCGCGGCCGCGTGCTGGAGCAAAAAATGCCCCTTTTGCAGGAGGTAGCTATTGTCACCATGCAGCTCAATGAGATCAATGGGGTCGATAAGAAAAAAAATGAGGCCTTGGATGAAGAAAGTAATTACAGCCGCTGGCTTTACAACCGTGAGTTTCGGGTGACCTACCGCGATACGTTAATCGCTTCGGAGCGCTTGACTGACGGGGTATTGGTTCCCAAGGGAGCGCGTGGAGATAGCATTTTTGTATCCTTTGAAAAAGGATTTGGCGAGGGGAATGGATTTAAGTTAGGCGATGAAGTGATCTTCAACGTGCAGGGCCGCCCTATCACTACTTATATTGGCAGTTTCCGTGAGGTCAAGTTCAACCAGGTTTCCACCAACTTCTTGGTACTCTTTCCAGAAGGTGTATTGGAGGAAGCGCCTAAGTTTCACGTGATCATCACCAAGACCGATACCGACAAGCAGGCGGCTACGATGCAGGCCGACATTGTGCGTGAGTTTCCAAACATTTCAATCATCAACCTGGGCACTATCGTTGCAACCTTGGAGGAGATTTTAGACAAAATCAGTTTTGTCATTCAGTTTATGGCCTTTTTCTCCATTGCAACAGGTATTTTGGTCTTGATCAGTTCCTTGATCATCAGCAAGTATCAGCGGATGCGGGAGAGTATCTTGTTGCGTACGCTGGGAGCTAGCTCGGCAATTGTAAGGCAGATCAATACCTTAGAGTATTTCTTTTTGGGGAGTTTGGCCTCTGGCTCAGGAATCTTACTTTCCTACCTTGCTACCTTCTTGTTAGGTCAGTTTGTCTTTAAGCTGGACTTTAGTTTCGCTTGGAAGGAAGGATTGCTGATTTATGCCGCCATCACCGGACTGACCATCGTGCTAGGTTGGCTCAATGGACGAAAAATCATCAATCAGGCACCGATGGAAATTTTGAGAGGGAATGGGTAAGTGCTAGACTGTCACAGTAATAGCACTTACCTTTCATTCTAGAGCAACTGCCAAGTCAATACTGTTTATCCGATTTTTTTAATCAGGAGTCGCCTGTTTTTTTAACCTTATTTTTTTTAACATGAATCAAAAAGTAAACCTGCGGGTTGATAAAAAGAAAGTTGTCCGTATCTTTGAGCTCTCAGGGACAAATCGGAAGTTATTTTCTGCCCAATTCGAGGGGGAGGAGTTAGCTGAGACCGGTGAAATCCAACACGCTTTTTCGAAGGTTAGGGCGGAGTGGCGTGATCCCAATTGGCTTAGATCATTTTTCACTGAATTCAGGCAAGACTACTTTAATTTTTATGGTTCTTCCAGGCTCAATAGGATTGTTATTGAAGCACTTGAATTTGCTGATGCCTTATTCGAAGAATTAGCTGTTCACGTAGTTTCGGGGGACTTGGAATCTCTTTTCAAACCATTGGAGAATTCGGAGAATGTCCCAATTTATGAATTGCAAAAACTTAAGGTAAAAGGTAGGGAGCGAAAAAGTTATTTAAGACTATATGCAGTTCGGTTTAGGGATGAGTTTGTGATCACAGGCGGGACAATAAAGCTCACCAGGTTTATGAGAGATCGACCGCATACAAAGTTAGCGCTACATCGGTTAGAGGCCGTTGTCCAGTTTTTAAGGCAAAATGATATAGAAGGAAAAATAGTTTATCTAGAAAGATAGGGGGATGACTTACACCAAAAAAACAATCAAAGACATCAGTGTTCAATCTCATGAAAACTGGATAGAGGATGTTGCCTGGAGAAAAGAAAACAAAGCTTGGTTGAGAAAATCTAGCGCTATTGCGCTGAGGATTTTGGATGCTTTAGATGAGTTGAACTGGAATAAAGCAAAACTGGCTCAGGAAATGGGTGTTTCTCCTCAGCAGGTGAGCAAGTATGCGAAAGGGGAGGAGAATTTTAAGTTGGAGACACTCTGTAAACTTGAAAAAGTACTTGGAATCGAGTTGGTGACTATTCTTCAAAATGATGAAGAGGTGGTTCGAAAAGGTACTTGGAAATATGTTGAGCCTACTGCAAAGACGGAAAAGATGAATGAGTTTTGAGGTCTATAATGTCTTTTGGCCTGGTTGAAAAAAGTTTGATAATTATTCTTAATCAAATGAATCGTCCACAGTCGACTGTCCACAGTCCACAGCTCACTTAATTGAACTTCAGAAACTTTTTACCTAGTTATTGGTGAAAAAGCGGATAACCCTAAAAAATAAAAAAGGCTTGCATTACTGCAAGCCTTTGTACCCAGAGCCGGAGTCGAACCGGCACGAGTGTAACCTCACCTGCCTGCCGCAGGCAGGTTGGTGTTTGAGACCTACCTGCGGCAGGCAGGCCAACGCTTGTATTCTACCGAAGGCAGATCAGTCTACCAAAGGCAGACCAGTCTACCAAAGGCAGACCAGTCTACCAAAGGCAGACCAGTCTACCAAAGGCAGACCAGTCTACCAAAGGCAGACCAGTCTACCAAAGGCAGACCAGTCTACCAAAGGCAGACCAGCTTGCCTGCTTGTCGGCTGATAGGCCACCAGGCAGGGGACCGTTTGATGAAGCACAAGGCCCTGGTCCTTAAGGGATTTTCTTTAAGAATTCTTTTCCGATTCCGCTTTTCAGGTATTTTTCTCTTTGCCTTGCTTCAACTCGAAGGCCTACTTTTTCGGAGTAAATCAATCGGAAAGGAAGATGCGATTTGGTAGATCTGCCTTTACCGGAATTGTGTTCTTGAATTCGCCTGTCCAGGTTGTTGGTTAGTCCTACATAGATGTAGTTTTTAGAAAGGCTTTTGATCGCGTAAACAAAATAATCGGCCATAAAAATTGTCTAAAAAATAGATTAAAAAAAAAGGGCTGCCTGTTAGCAACCCTTTTGTACCCAGAGCCGGAGTCGAACCGGCACGAGTGTAACCTCATTGGTGTTTGAGACCAACGCGTCTACCAATTCCGCCATCTGGGCAAATTACTCCTCCATTCCGTACTGAATGGGCTGCAAATATGAGGACAAAAATGATTTCCTACAAACTCATTCGCCCACTTCGTCTATTTTTTTTAGGCTGAAGGCCACGGGCCTCGCGGCAAACAAGGATTTGGTGAAGGTCCAAACCGATTTAAATAGCTGTGAATCACGATACTGATTCAAAGCTTCCTCTGTCTCCCAATGGCTGTAGGTGACGAAAATATTTTTTTCATGCAGGTCTTGGCAGAGCTCCAAGTGCTGGCAACCGGGGGAATTTCTAATCTGCAGCTTGTGGGCCTCGAAATTTTCCAAGAAAGCTTCCTCTGTGCCCGGCTGAAAGGTCATGCGTACAATCCTTATCAAGCTCATGGTTCAAAATTGACGTACACCACACTATCTCGCTTCAAGCCAAGCAAGTTGCCCCCGTGCCCGTAGTTGATGCCGATCTCTAGCACATCCATGCTGTTGAAGAAAATATAAGGCTCACCAGATTCCACTTGGTCATAGCCCGTTTGTAGCTGCCGGAACGTTTCTCGTCCAAACTGCACACTGAATTTTCCTGGGTTCAACTTCTCAAAGACCGCTCGGTTGATGTTGGTGATTAGGTTGCCATAGCGGTCTACCCGAACGACATGACCAATGATCTGCTCACGGGTGGCTTTTGCCTGTCGTGGCATGAGTTTCCTAAATTGGCTTGAAGGCCCACCAAAGTCATGAATAGCTGCCCCAGAGGCAACTTTTGCCGCAATAGGCGCTAAGATATCGCGCGTAGGAAAGGTGGAGTCTTTGACGTGGATGTCAGCAAACTGAACAATGATGCCCGGGTCTTGGTCCGCCAAAAGGCTCAATATCCCGTTGTTAGGACCAATAAATACATGGTCTTCTAACTTGATGCCGATATAGCCAGCGGTCAATGTTCCTGTTGTGTTGATGCCAACCAGGTGAACACTGCCTTTTGGGAACTCTCTAAACGTGGACCGCAACACAAATGCGGCATGCTCCAAGTCAAAAGGGGCAATATCATGGCTGATGTCCACAATGATTAGCTGTGGATTGATGGATAACATCTTGGCTTTCACCGCCGGAACGTAGAAGTCTGTGGCCCCAAAATCTGAGAGGAATGTCACCAATGCCATGCGAGCAAGTAAAGTAAAATTTTGTAGTTTTGTTTGTTGGGGAGCGAACAAAAATAGACATTTTATTCTTTTGCCTTCAAGGTTAATCTAATCAAAACAAAACTTTGGTCGAAAAAGTAATTACCCTAGAACATGTTCCGTTGGCTGAATTTTTTGGCACAGCAGATGAAAATATCCGGCAAATCGCTCAGGCCTTCCCGCAGTGCAAGATTATTTCTAGAGGCAATGAAATACGCCTTCAGGGTAGCCCTCCAGAGATTCTTCGTATCAACGACTTAATCAACATGCTGCTGGAGCATTTCGAACGCTTTGGCCATTTGAGCACTGAAAATATCAAGGATTACTTGGCTATTGAAGGAGGTCCTTTTGAAGAGGCTAACCGAGATCAGGTGATTGTCTTTGGTAACAAAGGCCTGGTCATCAAAGCCAAATCTGCCAACCAACGCAAATTGGTCGAGGCGGCCATGAAGAACGACCTTGTTTTTGCCCTTGGGCCCGCCGGAACAGGTAAAACCTATATCGCGGTAGCGCTAGCGGTGAGGGCCTTAAAAAATAAAGAAGTCAAACGCATCATCATCACCCGCCCTGCAGTAGAAGCAGGTGAAAACCTCGGCTTCCTACCAGGAGACTTGCAAGAAAAACTGGATCCCTACCTTCGCCCTATCTACGATGCGCTGCAGGACATGGTGCCGCCCGAAAAGTTGAAGTACTACCAGGAAACCCGTGCCATAGAAATCGCACCACTCGCCTACATGCGTGGAAGGACACTCCACGATGCCTTTGTGCTCTTAGATGAAGCGCAGAATACCACCAGCGAACAAATAAAAATGTTCCTAACCCGTATGGGGCCCAATTCCAAGGTGATCATCACTGGAGACCAGTCACAGGTAGACTTGCCTGTTCGTATGAAATCGGGGCTCTCCGATGCCTTGCGCGTGCTGCAAGATGTAAAAGGAATCGGCGTGGTGAGACTCAGCGGGAGCGATGTCATTCGCCACAAGTTGGTGAAGGCAATCATCGAAGCGTATGAAAAAAGTGAGGAAGAAAAAGAAAAAAACCGCCATGAAGCCAACAGTAGAAAAAATAACGACTAAAGAGCAACTAGATGCTGCTTTCCATATTCGCGAACAGGTATTTGTGGTGGAACAAGAAGTAGCAGCGGAAGAAGAATACGACGAGTTTGAGGATAGTTCCCTACACTTTTTGGCTAGCCTAGACGGACAGCCTGTAGGCACTGCTCGTTGGAGATTTACCGCGAATGGCGTAAAAATGGAACGCTTTGCTGTCCTTGAGCAGGCACGTGGTAAAGGCGTAGGACAGGCGTTAGTTGCCGCTGTGCTGGCAGATATCGATGCGCTGCCCGAAGCAACAGGGAAAATGAAATACCTCCATGCCCAGCTCCACGCCATGCCACTCTATGCCAAGTTTGGCTTTCAGCAGGTTGGCGAGCAGTTTGAAGAGTGCGCCATTCTGCATTACAAAATGCAGTTAAGCTAAGCTGTCTTATGGCCCATTGGGCCGTATTTTTTCATAAATTCACTTGAGTTACTTTTTCGAATAGCCTTCTTTTTACTTGGCTTCACCTGTTTAGGTATTTTTTCACTTCGTAATTTTTTGAGCAATGACCTTTGCTGATTTTCCTTTTTTACGGTACCTGCCCTGCTTTGTGGGTGGATTGCTCCTGGCGCCCCAACTTCCACAAGAATACCTATCTGCTAGCAGTTGGCTTTTGGCAGTCTTGTGGATTGGTTACGGCCTGAGTTTGGCTTTCGCCTCGTCATGGGTAAGGCTGATCTCTTCCTGCTTGGGCTATGCTTTGCTGTTGACGCTGGGCGTTTTCCTAGCAATACCCACCATACCCCAAAACCCAGCGCCATGGGAAGGGAAGGGAGCCTACCTGGGAGAAGTGCAGCGTTTTGATGTAGCCAAACCCAATTCCTCCGAAAATCTCATCGAAATCATTGCCATAAAAGGCGATTCGGGTTGGCGGAAGCATACCGGCTTGGTTCTGGTCTACCACAAAAGTGAACGCCCCTTGCAGCCAGGAGAGGTAATTTGGATTCCCAAAAAGCCCGAAGAGATTCCAGGGCCCAGCTTTCCCAATGAATTCGATTACCGGCAGTTTTTAGCCAGAAAAGGAATCCACCACAGGCAGTTTCTCGGAAAAGAGTTTGTCTATGTAGATTCTACCCGGCATCAGGGGCTGAAATTTGCAGTAGCAAGGCTTCGGCAACAGTTTGCAGAAATAATCGATACGCACATGCAGCTGCCTGCCTCCAAGCAAATCGCATTAGCCTTACTTCTGGGACAAAAGGAATCGTTGGATAAGGACATCAAGCAGGCCTATTCGGAAACAGGTACGCTTCATATTTTAGCTGTTTCAGGCCTGCACGTAGGCATCATTTATTCCATACTCCTGCTCCCACTTGCTGCATTCAAGCAAGGGCATCCCCTTCGGAATGGTTACCTGGTACTGGTGGTTGCCTTGATCTGGGTGTATTCGGCGATGACCGGCTTTTCACCGTCCGTGATCCGAGCAGCAGCCATGTTTTCCTTGTTTACCGCAGGCCAAATGAGAAAGCGGAGACCATCGGTTTGGAACATTCTTGCCTTTTCGGCACTGCTCATGCTGGCGATGGATCCAGAGGTCCGACTTGATCTCGGATTTCAACTTTCTTACCTAGCAGTAGCCGGAATCGTTGGCCTGCAGCCGCTCATTCTCCGACTCTGGCAGCCCAAACACCGGGTGCCAGAATACATTTGGCAGATGGCTTCCGTCACCCTTGCCGCCCAGCTGGTGACCACACCGCTCACCGTGCATTACTTTCATTCTTTTCCCAGCTATTTTTTACTGGCCAACCTGCTTGTCGTGCCCCTTTCCTATGTCATCCTTTGTGTAGGGGTTCCCTTCTTACTCCTCGCCTGGGTTCCTGGGCTGGGGGGACTGCTCGGTAAGTTGATGGACCTGCTGCTCTGGATTCAAAACGAACTCACCTTCGGCGTGCAGGCCTTACCCGGAGGTATAATCAGCGGACTTTTCCTTCCTGCAGCAGGCATGTGCGCGGTATGGGGCTTGCTGTGGGTCTGGGCAAACTGGGAAAGTGGGCACCGCGTGCTACTGCTCCGCTGGGCAGCAGTTCTCTGCTTCGCTTGGGGACTCGCAGGGCTTGTGGCGGAACTTAAGCGTCCTACACAGGAGCTGCTCGTGTTTGCGAGTGAAAAAGGAACATTGATTGACCTTCGGCTAGGGGAGCGGCACCTCTGCTGGAACCAGGATTTTCCTCCGGAACAGATTGCCTATTCTATTCAACCCAACCGCCTAGCAGGTCGACGGTCGATCCAACCACAGCCGTTGGTGGGGATTGCTCAGGAAGCTTCCTTTTGGTTTCCGGGCCTAGATGTTGTATTTTTTCCCTCCCAATCCCAACTTTCTTGGGGCATAGGAAAGCCGACAGTTCAAGCAAGCTATCCGCTAGATAGCAGTAGAAAAAGTGAAGCAAAGGATTCCCTTTTTCGAGTATCTTCGGGATTCCGGGTAGCATTCTAACCGGAAGTCGGGTAGGTCTCTTCTTTACCCAGTACCTTTTTCACGAGTAAACCCACATGCAACCACCGGTTTTTTCAATTCTCCTCACCCATGGCCGAGCCTGAAGACAAGCTATTGACCCTCCTTCGGGACTTGTTTGGATGGGACGCTTTCCGTCCTGTGCAGCGGCAGGTCATTGATGCGGTGCAGCAGGGGAGCGATGTCCTTGCCATCCTGCCTACAGGTGGTGGAAAGAGCCTCTGCTACCAGGTGCCGGGTTTGGCCAAGCCAGGGATCTGCCTAGTCATCTCCCCACTGATTGCCTTGATGAAGGACCAGGTGGATTACCTCAAATCGCGTGGGGTCCGTGCAGCAGCTATTTACTCGGGCATGAGCGCCCGTGAAATCGACATCCTCCTGGACAACTGCATCTATGGAGAGATCAATTTTTTGTACGTTTCGCCGGAGCGGCTAAAAACCGAGCTATTTGTAGAGCGCTTCAAGCAGATGAATCTCAACTTGATTGCCGTGGATGAGGCGCATTGCATCTCTCAATGGGGCTATGATTTTCGGCCTTCCTACCTCGAAATCGCTGAAATCCGCGCCTACCACCCCAAAGTCAATGTGCTAGCGCTGACCGCTTCGGCCACGCCAGAAGTTGCACAGGATATTTTGGAGAAACTCCAACTCAAGAAACCCGCTACCTTCCACCAAAGCTTTGCACGAAAAAACCTGAGCTACAGTGTAAGGCTAGTAGAAAATAAGCTAGAAAAAGGAATGGAGGTGCTCCGGCGAATTCCCGGCTCCGCCATCTGGTACGTACGCACCCGTCAGGGCACGCAGCAGCTAGCCAAGGCCCTGCAGCACCTAGGCGTATCTGCCGCGGCCTACCATGCAGGCATGTCGGCTGCCGATCGCAGCGCCAAGCAAGAAGCTTGGAAGAGCAATCAGGTACGCATCATGGTCAGCACCAACGCCTTTGGCATGGGCATTGACAAGCCCGACGTGCGTGTAGTGCTCCATAGCGACCTGCCAGAAAACATTGAAAGCTACTATCAAGAAGCAGGTAGAGCAGGTAGAGATGGCAAAAAAGCCTATGCAGTGCTCCTCACCAATGCCCAAGATGCCATCCAGCTTTTGGAGCGAATCGCGTTGGTCTATCCCCCCTTGGACTACCTCCGCAGGGTGTATCAATGCCTGGCCAACTACTTTCAGCTGGCCGTAGGCACGCTGACCTTCCGTAGTTTTGATTTCGAACTTCAGGATTTTTGTACTACCTATTCACTCCCGGTTTTGGAAACCTTCTATGCACTCAAAGTATTGGAGGAAGAAGGGCTGCTGTCCTTTAATGAAAGCTTTTTTGCTCCTTCAAGAGCACATTTTCTCGTGGATCCCAAGATTCTCTACGAGGTACAAATCCAACATGCCAAGCTAGATCCCGTCATCAAAGTACTGCTGAGGACCTATGGAGGCAATCTTTTTTCAGAATACCTCCGCATCCAGGAGGTTAAGCTCGCCAAAGCGTTGGGCATAAAAGAAGCCGAACTGGTAAAAGCACTGGAGCAGCTCGCTAAAATGGAGGTCTTGGACTACGACCGCAAAAAAGACCGACCTCAGCTCACCTTCCTTACTGAGCGATTTGATGCCGGCACCTTGCCGCTCAATTTCCAACGGATTCAACTCCGAAAGGAGCTGGCCCTCAGCAAGGCTACGCATATGGTTACCTACGCCAGCCAAACGCGCATCTGCAGGACGCAGTACATACAGGAATATTTTGGAGAGCAGACAGATCAATCCTGTGGTGTCTGCGACTGCTGCCTAGAGCAGAAGAAAGCAAAAATCGCCCTAGCCGCTGAGCAAAAAATGAAGGAGAGGCTATTGGAAACTTTAGCGCAGCATGGGGAGTTAGGAGAGGAGGAGTTATTTGACTCACTCAACAAGCCGGCCTCGGCAGCTCACCTCAACTGTCT
>JBIIFN010000090.1:0-9315 GCA_044237325.1 Algoriphagus sp. | reverse complement strand
AGCAAGAATACTTCTTGATTTCTCAAGCATCAAAGCACCCGTGTAGTAATTGCCTTCGAAGAAGTTAGGATCTACTTCAACTGATTTTTTATACTGTTCCAAAGCACCGTCAAGATCGCCTGCCTGCTCTTTTAAGTAACCATATCTTAAAAGAAGGCCTGTGTTATTTGGATCGTTGGCAAGAGCACCTTCTATTTGAGATGTTGCTTCTTCCATTTTGTTGAGTTGAAGTAGCAATTGAATCTCGTATTCAGCCAATACTTTGTCTGATGGATATTCTGCACGCGCTTTAGTCACAAGTTCGAAAGCAGCCTCTGGATTTTTCTCTTCTGTGCTCAAAATCTGCACCATGAAGTAGTAGGCATTGGTCTTGTTGTAAGATGGAATTTCGAAAAGGTATCCGAAGTGTCTTTTAGCATCTTCAAAGCGGCCCAAGTCATTTGCAAGGAAACCTGCATTGTAGTGAATAGTGGAGTCAGTCCTATCGATCTCACCGGCTAGGTTGAAGAACTCGTAAGACATTTCCATGTCATCGTCTTCATAACGATTCAATGCTTTATCAAACGCAATGTTCTTTAAGGTAATGATAGAGTATGGTCTCAAGTTGTCTGGAATGCCAGCCAATTCATCCGCATACACCAATTTACCTACTGGAGAAGACTTGCTGCTACCTGCCATTTCGAAGGTGGTATTGAATGTTGCCAAGGCCTCCTGTCCAGCCTTCAATGTCTCCATGGTATTGGAAGAATCTCTGCTGAAGATTTTTGTATGAATCTGAGCCTTAACCATGAAGGTAGCAGGATCAGCACTAGTTTCAGGATTGTTAGTTGCCGCATCAATGGCAACTAAAGCAGCTTGTAGATTACCAGACTTAAATCCTTTTTCTGCCTCTTTAACTACTTTCTTTTGTCCAAAAGCCAAGGAAGCTACAGCAACCAGGGCTAGTGATAATACGAGCTTTTTCATTCGAGTTGTTCGTTGTGGGTGGTTTATTCAGTTATTTATTCGGTTGTTTCTTCAGGTGATTCCGGATCCCCTAACGCGTCGGAAGGCAAAGCGGATTCAGGATTTTCGACTGAAATATCGGAAGTTTCTGAAAGTTCTTCCTCCTCTCTAGAGATTTTTTCTACAGATGAAATCTCATCTCCCTCGCCTACTTTAATCAAACGCACGCCTTGAGTAGCTCTACCCATAATTCGTAACTGATCCATGGATATGCGGATGATGATGCCGGATTTGTTGATGATCATCAAATCATCCGTATCAACTACCTCCTTGATGGCTACCAATGCACCGGTTTTGTCCGTCACATTCATCGCCTTGACTCCCTTACCACCACGGTTGGTGATGCGGTACTCATCCAAGTCGGAACGCTTTCCGTATCCTTTTTCTGATACCACGAGCAAGGTTGCATTTGGTTCGGATGCACAAACCATGCCAATAACAAAATCATCCTTGTCGGTAAGCGTAATGGCCTTCACACCTGTGGCAGTTCGGCCCATTGGGCGGACAGCCGTTTCCTTGAAATGCACCGCTCTGCCTGACTTGGCAGCAATGACAATGTGCTGGCTACCATTGGTTTTGGCAACATGTACTAGCTGGTCGTCTTCTCTGAAATTCAAGGCAATGATGCCGTTTGTTCGTGGTCTGGAGTATTGCTCTAGCGTGGTCTTTTTGATGACCCCTTGCTTGGTTACCATTACCAAGAAATGGTTGTTAATGTAATCCTGGTCCTCAAGATTTTCTACCTGAATGATCGATCTGATCTTATCGTCGGAAGTGATATTGATCAAGTTTTGGATCGGTCTACCCTTAGAAACTTTGGAACCTTCAGGAATGGCGTAGGTTTTGAGCCAGAACAACTTGCCTTTATCCGTAAAGATTAACAGGTAGTTGTGCGTAGATGCGGTAAACAAGTACTCCGTCCAATCGTCATCCTTGGTGCTAACGCCTTTGGATCCGATACCTCCCCTTCCTTGGGTACGGTATTCGGTCAATGCGGTGCGCTTCACATATCCCTGGTGAGATACTGTGATGACCACTTCCTCGTTGGGAATCATGTCTTCGTAACTGAAATCTTCCGCATTGTGCTCGATTTCGGTACGGCGGTCATCTGAATACCGATCTTTCATTTCTAGAAGTTCGGCTTTGATGATATCCATTCGTTTTTCTTCGTCACCTAGGATAGCCTGAAGCTCCGCGATAAGTGCCATGATTTCTTGGTACTCAGCGATGATTTTGTCACGCTCCATGCCAGTAAGACGCTGAAGACGCAGGTCAAGAATCGCTCTAGCTTGTATCTCGCTGAGTTCAAAGCGCTCCATCAAGCTATTACGGGCTGTTTCTGGATCGGCAGAATTCCTGATCAAGGAGATTACCTCGTCCAAATGATCAAGAGCAATCAAATAACCTTGCAAGATATGGGCTCTTTTCTCAGCCTCCTGCAATTCAAATTCTGTTCTTCGTACCACTACCTCGTGACGGTGTGCCACGTAATGAACGATCAAATCTTTCAAGTTGAGCGTGTGTGGTCTACCTTTTACAAGGGCCACATTATTCACTGAGAAAGAGGTCTGTAGCGCTGTTTGCTTGTATAGGTTATTTAATACCACACTCGCTACAGCATCTCTTTTGAGTTCGTATACGATGCGCATGCCTGAACGGTCAGACTCGTCACGAATGGCAGAAATACCTTCTATCTTTTTCTCGTTGATCAGCTGCGCGGTCTTCTCCACCATATTGGCTTTGTTGACCATGTAGGGGATTTCGGTGATGACAATCATCTCCTTGCTGCCCCCTTCTTTGATTTCTACGTTGGCTTTGCCACGTACTACGATACGGCCTCTACCTGTTTCAAATGCAGCTTTCACTCCATTGTATCCATAGATAATACCTCCTGTAGGGAAATCTGGTGCCACGATATGATTCATCAACTCGGCAACAGTAATGTCTTTGTTACCAATATAGGCTACAATACCATCAATGACTTCACCTAAGTTGTGGGGGGCCATGTTGGTAGCCATACCCACTGCAATACCGGAGGATCCGTTTAGCAAAAGTGCTGGTACCTTTGCAGGAAGTACTGTTGGTTCTTTAAGCGTATCGTCAAAGTTGAACTGAAAATCTACCGTTCCTTTGTTTATATCGACGAGCATCTCTTCTGCTATGCGCTTGAGACGTGCTTCGGTATATCGCATCGCTGCTGCGTTGTCCCCATCGACAGAGCCAAAGTTACCCTGACCGTCGACTAAGGTGTAGCGAAGTGACCAATCTTGGGCCATACGAACCATGGTCTCGTACACAGCAGAGTCACCGTGTGGGTGGTACTTTCCTAGTACTTCCCCTACTATTCTCGCTGATTTTTTATGTGCTTTGTTGTGCAAAACGCCAAGTTCCAGCATTCCGTAGAGGATGCGTCGGTGAACTGGCTTTAGTCCGTCACGGACATCTGGAAGTGCTCTGGATACAATAACCGACATCGAATAATCGATGTAGGCACCACGCATTTCGTCTTCAATATTAATTGGAATGATTTGCTCGTTTTCTCCTTGGGCCATAAAGTGCTTTCTGTCGCGTAAAATTAAAGCTGCAAGATAGTAAAAAGCACACTGGAATAAAACCTAGATTTTAGTCAATTCCTTCCTTTTATTTACTCAATACCACTGACCCACTTTTCGGTTTTGGAGATTAAATATTGAGCTCCCACGGTATTCAACACCATCATGCAAGTGCTTCATGACTACTCCACAGCCTTTTATCTTGCATTTTTTGGTCCCCGGCATCTTCATGGAAAGTCCTGTTTGTATCCCAAATACCTGCTGTTCCATCGGAAAGGCAGTAAAATCTGTCGATCCATTGACAAAAGAGCGGAGCTCCATTTCTCCTTTGACAAAAAGGGTCGCATACTCCGAAAGATCGTAGTCTACCCGAATTCCAGCACCGTAATAGTAGCGCTCTTGATTAGGGAGCAAATAGGGTTGGTAAGCTCTAGGAACAGCTATGGGTTGGGTCTTTACCTGCATTTTACCTGCTTCAGCTTCCACACTAATACGCCAGGGGTAATTTTGCCGAAGGCGTTGGGCAAGCTGCCGCTGCATAAATTGATTTTTACTGTCGTACTTTTTGTATTTCTGCTTTAGCAACATTTTCCGTCTACCTGCATCGTAAAGAATAAGCCCTGCTGTTGCATAGTAGCTGCCCAATTGGTAGTTAGGGCCAGCCAAGGAGAAAGAATAGCCGCTGCCCTCAAACGGACCATGCCTACCCTGTTCTACACCATAGCCCGCACCAAGCGTAAGGATATTAAACAAGTTGAGACGCAAACCGGCCTCCACTCGTGGCAAAATCAATTCTCTGCTACTCAGGGAAAGGGTATCGGGAAGTGGAAAGTAGGTATAGTCGTGATTTTGATACTGGCTGATTGGATAAACCAAGGAATTGCCAGAGTAAAATGCAGTACTCATCTGGTAATATCCAGCACCAGTGGACAGCTGAAAAGAGAAAAGCTCTTGTATCGAACGAAAGGCATTGCCCAAACTAGAATTACTCTTTGGGCTTTTTGATTTTCTGGAAATACCAAAAATATCCTCGTCCTGGGCAGCAACTTTCAGGCTGGAGAGCGAGAAACAAAAAAAGAAGAATAGAAAGCCTTTTCTGTACATGTACAAACTAACGTAGCAAGGAAGCTTTTGGTGTGATTAACTAGTTAAAAATGAAAGTAAAAAGGAAAAAAATTGACCTAGGCTTTACCGCTTCTTTTTTTTCAGTCGGCGAATCTCTTGATCCAATTTTTCTTTTAGCATTGGATCTTCTGCCACAAGCTCAGCTATCCGATCGTAAAGTTCCAAGCCAAGTAACTTTTCGTCCTGAATCAAATCCACTTGGTAGGCGATGATTTCCTTCTGTAGGCTGGCTTGGTAGTCCAAACATTCAGCATAGGCCTTTCGCTCAATATCCGTGAGGCCGATACTACCCTCTTTTACCTTATTGCCCCATACGGCTTTAATTTCATTGAATCTGGCACCTCCACCCAATCCTTCCTTGTTGCGAACCCACGATTTAAGTTCCTTGGATTTTTTGGTTACCAATGCTGATGTCATCACTTCTACGGTGGCAAACTTCGTCCAATCTGCATCAGTAAGCGCTACAGGCTCTGTGACTTCCTGCGCTAGAAGTCCAGAAACTGGAAATAAAAAAAGAAGAATAACCACCAAAAAGGCCATTCCACGCATTGTTTTTAGGCTGTTTTCGTTTGTCATTTTATTCTCTAGCAAGGTTTAAACCTTAATTACTTCAAAGCCTTTAGCGCTGCAATACTCGCGATAGGATCGGCAGAATTAAACAGGTAACTACCTGCTACCAAAATGTCTGCACCCGCAGCAATAAGGCGTTGGGCATTTTTATCCGTGACGCCTCCATCTACTTCAATTTTTGTGCTTACACCCTTTTTTAACAGCAGCTCTTTCAAATTAGCCACTTTTGCGTAGCTATGTTCAATAAACTTCTGACCACCAAAACCAGGATTAACCGACATGACACATACTAAATCCACCTCGTCAAGAACATCACTGAGCAGTTCAATTGGTGTATGTGGGTTGAGCGCCACTCCTGCCTTGGTACCTAGTTTTTTTATCTCTTGCAGGGTACGGTGAAGGTGTGTGCATGCCTCCACATGAACTGTCAGCACTGCTGCCCCTGCATTTACAAAGGCCTCTAAATACAATTCTGGATTGACAATCATCAGATGCACATCCAAGAGCTTGGTAGCATGACGATGAATGGCTTCAGTAACAGGCAGTCCAAAAGAAATGTTGGGCACAAATACCCCATCCATAATGTCCACGTGGATATAATCCGCTGCGGAAGCATTGAGCATCTCTACTTCTTTTTGCAAGTTTGCAAAATCAGCGGCAAGTATGGATGGTGCAATCTGTGGTGTCATCTGCGGGTGGATTAGGGACAAATCACGTAAAAAAGTTGGGCCGAGGCAACCCTATTGTTTTATAAGTTTAGTTTGGGTCAAATTTTTTCCATCCTGCAGATGAACAACATACAACCCAGGAGGCAGCCCTGTCAAGGAGATCCGGAATGGGCTTTTTGGGGAATCCCTAAACACTGAGTTTTCAATAATTATTCGCCCTACACTATCCACTAACCTTATTTTTACCGACAACTCCTGGCCAAATATTACCGCTAACTCTTCACCAATCAAGGGATTGGGGTATAGTAAAAAGGAATTTTCATCCGCTTCAGCCAAATCCAAAAGCGAACCGTATAATGCTCCTCGGAAGTTGGGAATGCCATAACCGAGGCTGTTGTCAGGACTTTTATACTGACTACCACTTGAGATCAAGGCCTGTAGCAAGTCCTCTTTCGTCCATTCAGGCTTGGCTTCCCAAAGTCCTACCGCCAAAGCAGCCACCTGAGGGGAAGAGAAAGAGGTTCCTTGCGCAGAAGCGGGCATCCCTGTTGAACGGATCAAGACCGGACCTTGTCCAAAAGCAACTAGCTCTGGCTTGATCCTTCCATCGCCCGTAGGACCTCTGGAGCTGAATGAAGAGATGGTAGAAGTAGAAGAAACCGATCCTACCGATAAAATACCTTTTGCGTCAGCGGGAGCCACCAAACTACTGCTGCCTGCCGCTCCATAATTGCCCACGCTATTGACTACCAAAATTCCTTTTTTGGCAGCAATGTCTGCCCCTTTGGTAACATACGTTGTCTTTCCATCCAATTGTGCTGCGGTGTAGGTTAGGGCAGGATCATCAAAATCCAAATACCCTAGGGAACTATTGATAACATCCACCCCCAAGCTATCGGCATACTCTGCTGCACGAACCCAGTTCAATTCTTCAACCGGATACTCAGAAACTACATCTTCTGTGATGGCAAGGATTACTTGGGCGTTATAGGCACCCGCAACCAAGACCTCAGGTTGATTGGCTACAATCAAAGAAGCTACATTGGTGCCATGTTGGTTTTCTTTGAAGACGTCCTTATTCCAAGGACGTACCACATCGAGCTGGCCCAGCAGGCGCTTGTTCGCAAAAAGATGGGCAAAAGCAGGAGCTTGCTGCATACCTGGAAATCCCGCATCAAAGATGGCTACCGTAACTCCCTTGCCCGTAAAACCGGCCTTGTGCATGTCGTTAATCCCGATAAGCTGATTTTGAAAATCATAGGGGGTAGTTTGGGCTGAAAGCTCCCTGCCAGCCCACTTGGGATGAGCCGAGGATACCGGGGCTTTAGTTTCTTGCGCGGGCAAAAGCTTATTACCCGTTTTTGGGATAAATCCTTTCCCAACAAAACTTACTCGCTGCACATAGGGAAGCGCTTGCAGGGCTTTTACCCCCTCACTAGTGGCAACAATAACAGCGGCATTTAGCCACTTGCTGCTGTAGAGGTATTCCTGCGTATGTGGAGCAATACCGAGCAGGTATTTTTGTGAGACAGGTAGATCCAAACTGTCAATGACTATTTTCTCTCTCCCTCTACGGGAAATAGATTTTGCTGTCAAATAGGCCCCTGGAGTAGCCAACGTGTAGCCTGATTGCGGCTTATAATTAAAAAATACAGCATAGCGATCTTGGCTCCAACCCTCGTGAGTGAGGCAAAGCATTGCAGAGAAAAAACAAAAAAGCCTGAGGGTAGACATCTTTATGAAAGAAGATTTAGCGGAAAAGCCAAGATCAATGAAACTAAGGTAGCCAATTTTAGCCGATTGTTATCTCATGTTACCTGCCAGGCTATTTATTCCTAAAACGAACCTTCCTAAGAAAAGATGCCTCACTAGATTGGTGTAATGCACAAAAGTTCTTTTCTCTCACGGCATGCTTGATTACCTTCGCAACTGAAAAAAGAAACCCGATGTCGTTAAAAACAGTTGTAAAAATCAATCGAATCACCAACCTCACCGATGCACGCTACTGTTCGGGCATGCACGTAGACGTATTGGGCTTTTGCCTCGAACCCACCTCCCCGAACTATATCTCCGGAAACCAGTTTCAAGAAATCACTGGATGGATAGCAGGTATCGACTATGCAGCAGAGTTTGCCCAATCCACTGCAGCAGAAATCAGCGCCATCTTGCCTTCCTATCCCGGCATTGGCTGGATTGAATCTGAGCACCTAGACACCTTGCTTGCCCTAAAAGACTTGGGGTTGGGCTTGATCTACAAGGTTTCTATTGAGCAGCTGATCGTACTCCCCGAACTGGAGCAACTCCTAAACGGTCAGGGAATTACTTTACACCTTACTTCATCACAGGAAACAATAACTATTGAAAATCAGGAGCTTATCGAAAAGCTATCTTCTTTCTCTAAGATACTCCTTGGCTTTGGCGTCCAGGCCAACAATGCATCCTCGCTAAGCGCTCTGCCCGGTGTCCATGGCCTTGCCCTGGACGGGGGTGATGAGATAAAGCCAGGCCTCCGGGATTTTGACCAGCTGGCAGATATACTAGAAAGCTTGGAACTAGAAGACTAAAAACAAACCCCGATCTGGACCAGATCGGGGTTTGTTTTTTTAACTCATTTTACTGACCAGGAGCAATTAGCTATCCCAGAGGTCAGACATCTGGTAGGGACTTTTGGGCCCTGTAAAGAAGCTACCGTCCACAAAGCGGTGGGTTTGGCCGATGCCCTGCAACTTGGCAAGATCGTCGGAATCTAAGGCCAAAGAGGCTGCAGCAAAATTCTCTACTATCCTGGCTTGATTGACTGATTTGGGTATAACAGCAATAGATCTGGCAATAGACCAAGCGATAAGAACTTGACCGCAACTAATACCATGTTTGACAGCGAGTTGTTGCACCACTGGACTTTCCATCAGTTTCGGATCCTGAAGATGCCTCTCTCCTCTCGAATCAGGTGATCCTAGAGGTGAATAAGCTGTGAGCAATAGCCCGTTTGCACGGCAAAAGGCAACTAACTCCTCCTGCGGTAGGAAGGGATGCATCTCCACTTGATTCATTTCAGGTCCTTCTCCTGGAAGGGCAAGAAGTTCGTTCAACTTAGCTTGATTGAAGTTGGACACGCCAATATGACGCGTAAGTCCACTTATCTTTTGCTCTTGCATGGCCGCCCAAGTTTGGCTGAGTGGCACATCCTGGTAGGTGTAGTATTCCTCGCGCTGGGTGGCAAACTCCACTCCTGGCTTGTAAGCAATCGGCCAATGGACCAAATACAGGTCCAAATAATCGAGTCGCAGGTCGTTTAGTGTTTTCTCAAGTGCTGGACGCACGTCTTCGAAGCGGTGGGCATTGTTCCACAACTTGGAGGTGACAAATAGCTCCTGGCGCTTAACTAACCCTTCTGC
>JBIIFN010000157.1:0-5110 GCA_044237325.1 Algoriphagus sp. | reverse complement strand
TTAGGTAGATGGCCGCACAGTCAAGGTGTCTGTATCCCGCTTGGATTGCCCAAAATACAGCCTGACGTACTTCACCAGGTTTACTTTTCCAGGTTCCTAGACCGAGTAGCGGCATTTCGTCGCCGTTTTTAAAAGATATCGTCTTCATAGAGATTAAAAATAGATGGTATAAAAGTACGTGACTTCACAAGATTGTAGCGGAAAGGGAACGTTTATTAATCCGCTTTTTTTTCCAAATAGGTTTCAAAGCGTTTCATCACCCAAAGATGAAGCCTCGCTTGAGTCATGAGGTACAATAACCAAGGGAGCCGAGGAACAAATTCATGAATGGCCGAAATGATGTACTTGCTGTCCAGTACCTCTCTAAACTCCAGCCAGCCATAGTCAAAGCGCTTCACCAGCCATCCCCCAGTAATGTAAAATAGCTGACGTTGGCTATCGCTGCGGTCAGGAATATGCGTCAACTCTAGCATCGCATTTTTGCCCCACAATAAGTGAAAGCCCAAGGCACCTTGCTCGCTAACTTTTCCCCTAATGAAATACTTAAAAAAGTAGGGCAACCAGATGGAATAGCGATAGGCTACCCAAAGCGCAGAGTGTCTGCCCGTATTGGGCATACGCTGTAATGAGCGAACGGTGTTCTTTAATCCTTGTTTGTATGCGAATTTTGGAAGCTTGGGTCTTTCTTGGGTATAAAGCGCTTCGGCAACTGCCTGTTCATAGGTTAGGTAGTCGATATCAATTTCGGTATAAGCATGTGCGGGATTGACGACCAGGGTATGCTTCAAACTTTCGACCAAGGGGGATACTAATTCAGGAGGGGTCTTGCCAAATATCCCTACCCATAACTTAGAAAAGCCTAGTGAAAAGACAGGAATAGAAAATACCAGCCTCTTTTTTCCCATCACCTTTGCGGTTCGTGCCAGCATGTCTCGGTAACGCATCACTTCAGGACTTCCTATCTCGAGGATCCGACCGTATACCTTGGGATTACCTACACAGCTGTCCAAGATTGTCAAGGTATCTCGAAGTGAAATGGGTTGCGTGAGGGATTCGGTCCATTTAGGACACATCAAGACGGGTAAGTTCTGAACGAGATTCTTGATCATATCAAAACTTGATCCCCCTGGACCCACGATAATTGAGGCTCGAATGGCCGTCAACTTTGAGGACCTAGCACCCAAAGTTTGCTCTACCTCCAGCCTACTTTTAAGGTGGCGAGAGAGTTCCTCTTCAGGTTCTTCGGGAATCAAGCCACCCAGGTAGACAATCTGTTGGACACCGGCGATTTCCGCGGCGCGGCTAAAATTGTCGGCAAGAATTAAATCTGTGTCTTCAAAACTTCCCTGATTCAATCTAGTGGAAGCGCTCATGGAATGAACTAAGTAAATTGCCACATCCACGCCCTTCAGCGCCTCTACCGTGGAGGTAATGGAATATAACTCCACCTGCCTCCATTCTACTTCTGGATAAGGATTGAACGTCACTTTTCCACGACTCAAGCCAATCAGCTGGTAACGATCTTTAAAATGCTCAATAAACCAACTTCCTATATAGCCGCCCGCGCCGGCAATGGCAACGGTGAGTTTGGGTGCTGGAGTAGAAGTAGAATTCTGCATACTTGAGTGGATACTTGGCTAACTCAACAGCCAATCGAAAGTTTGGTTACCCTTATTTTCTGGCCAATTCCAAGGCTTTCGTGGTAGTGTATTACTTGGTGAGCGTATTTGGAATTTCCCATGCTGGCAAGTTGCCAGATTGCAGGTAGCTCAAGTACTTGGCAGTGACCTGCGCAAAATGGGCCTCGTGCCCGTTGTGGTATTGCGCAGGAACAAGGATTTTGTATTCTCCAGAAGGCAGCGCTTCTAGATCTATCCCCGGGTAGCTTGCTTGCAGCCTGTTCCGAACTGCTTGAGATAGTTCTTTCGAATCCCCCTGAAGTAATTTTACATAAAGCACAGGTCGGTAGCCTTCCTCTTGGCCTTGGCGGATAATCAAGTTGGCCTTGGTACCCCGCATCAAACTGAAGTGGGTATCACCGGTACCCTCTGGGGCTTGAAAATCCCACACTACGCGAACCCTGGCATGCTTTCCTTTTAGGGTGTACTGGAATTCTCCGTTACTGTAGACCTCGAGCTTGTTTCCATTTAAGTAGTTCAATAAGGGATCTGAAAAAGTTGCTTTTTGGGTAGCTTGTTGAAATTGGGCCAAGCTCAACGCCGTAGGCCATATCTTGGAGTCATAAACCTGTATGTCAGTGGTATCAAGCACCTCATTAGGGAAAGCTTCCCATTGGATCAGGTCTACAAGATGCGTAGTCACATCGACGATACCAGTTCCTTCTTTTTCAACATCAAAAAACCAGTCGGGTCGCACCAATGGAACACCCGAAACAGATTTGTAAAAATGGTGCACCGACTCTTTAGTGATCGCTGGATTTGCTGCAGTGCCATTTTCTAATTCCCCAAAGACCTCTGGGATCATCGATAACTCCCGCTGCAGTAGTGTCGTGATTTCAAATCGCTCGGTCATCATGTCGAGTAGGAGCAACTGTTTCTGCTCAGCCATTCGATAAGCTTCTTTTAGCTTTTGGTAGCCCTTCACATCAATCACCAGAGGCTTATCGGCATAGACATGGATTCCATTACGAATCGCCTCAAGAATGTAATCTATTTTTTGATCGTTCTTCCCAGCCACTACCATCACGTTCCCCGGCATTTGAACGAATAGTTGCTCCAAATAATCTGCTCCGGTATAGCCCTTGATTTTCCAAGCTGTAGGAAACTCCGTACGGCTATTATAGCCTTGAATGCGCGCCAGATGATCTTTCAGCTCAGCACCTTCTGGTGCAAATACATGTAGCAAAGAATCCACTTCAGGGTACATGGATTTGTGGACCAAGCCGGCATGAAAATGCCCCGGGTCCAAGGTCATGAACCTTATTTTTTCTTCTGGTCTGATCGTCATTTTTGTCACTAGTTTGGTACTGCAGGACGAGCCCAGGAGGGCCAAAAAAACCAGAAAACGTAAATAATTGGGTATCATGAATGGCTTCGATTAGTCTATTTACGGTTGGCTAAAACTAGGTCTGTCCCCCAAGGTCTTCTCTGGCTTCGTTTTAGGTGGGTATTTGCTTCAGGATCGTTGACAAACTCCTCTGTAGCAGAATTCCATTCCAGCTTTCTGCCCATTTTCATCGCAATATGGCTAATCAGGCAAACCGAACAGGATCGATGTCCAATTTCTACTGGAGATAGCAATTCAGCTTTTCCCTGAATGGCATCCAGCCAGTTGCCATGATGGGAGGAACTACGGGTAAATCGCAATTCATTCTCTCCAAAAACGGTTTGCAAAAGTTTGGGGTCAGAAGCATCCAAAGCTTTTGCATTGTTCCCTTGTGCCACTGGATCTGAAGTCGAAGCCACATAGCTGCCTCTTGAAACCCAAATCCACCCCTCCGTTCCTTCGTATCGAATCCCGTTGGGGTAGCTTCCTGAGGTCAGCATCACCACGCCATTGTCGTAGGAGGCCTTCACCATAAAGTCACCATGCACATTCCATAATCCGGACCTAGGAAACTCAGCTACGGCCTCAATGTACCGAGGACCTACCAATTCGGTATTCATACCCCAAGCAGCAGAATCAAAGTGATGCTGGCCCCATCCAGTAATCATGCCCGCACCGTAGTTTTCGTGGCGCAGCCAGCCTGGTCTACCGTAGTCGTTTTGTGGATGTACCCCGATTTCGGTGTAGGGAACTTCTGGAGTGGAACCCAGCCACATGTCAAAATTCAAATTGGTAGGCACCGGCATCGCAGGCGCTTCTGGGCCGGAAGGATCTCCTGGCAAACCTATACGAACGGTTTGCAACTTTCCTATTCTCCCATTTCGAACCAATTCCGCTGCCAAGCGAAACTGCTCACTTGACCGCTGCTGCGTTCCTAGCTGCAACACCACACCGGTTCGTTGGATCACTTCCACCAATTGCCTTCCTTCATGGATGGTCAAAGAGGTTGGTTTCTGTAGGTACACGTGCTTCCCTGCAAGAGCTGCCTCCATGGCGGGCTGTGAATGCCAGTGATCTGGGGTGGAAATAATCACCGCATCGATCTCCTTGCTTTTAAACAAATCTCGGTAGTCTCCTACTTGCTTTACATCCAGGTAAGGGCTTCCCATTTTTTGGGTGTAGTGATCCTCAATGAATTTCTTTCCTTCGGCCATGCGCTTGCTATCCAAATCGGATACGGCCACTATGCGCGCCACATCGTGTTTCCATACGCCTGGCAAATCATGATCTCGAGCGATTCTTCCACAGCCGATTTGGGCAATCTGAATTTTGTTACTGGGTGCATTTTTACCTAGCACAGAAGCGGGAACAAGCGTGGGTATCCCAAACGCTGCCGTTGCTAGCGCTGTTTTTTTCATAAAATCTCTTCTTTCCATGGAATTGGGTTTTATTTCACAAATGACTTCCAATAGTGTTCTGCTTCTTGAACAGTCAATTCACCGTCAAATACGAGCATGCGGTAGGTCAAACTGTAGCGCTTACCTGGCTGTATCTCCCAGGAAGTATGGCGAATGGGGCAAAATTCAATAAACACATTTCCCTTTCCCTCGTATTGTCCAGGAGGCCATACGCGAAGGGGTTCGGGATGTGCTTGATTTGTGTTATGACTCATAAATAGGATTCCACTTTTCCCGGAGGAATGATCCGATTGGCCCGTTACCAAAATCCAACGCGCATTCGATCCGTCAGCCGAAGCCCGGTCTTTGCCCTCTGAGGTAAGGATGGTGCTGTTGGCATCTCCCCAAACATCCGTGGCACGAAATCCAATTCCACCTCCATAGCGGTAATCATCAAGCAAAATCCCTCCTGGAATGGCCGTTTGCAAGGTGCTGGTGTAGTCCACTAAGTAGCGTCCCTTATCGGCAGGCTTCACCTTGATGCGGAGATCTTCCTCCATGGCAATTTGCGATGCTTGAGCTGCTTTTAGATCGATATGATTCTGCCTAACCGTCAATTCAGCTGCGCCTCCAGCTTGCTTCTTGGAAAGCACACGAGAGAAATCTACGCGACCCTTTTCATCCCCTAAGTTCCAAAAATCAACCTC
>JBIIFN010000163.1:0-4832 GCA_044237325.1 Algoriphagus sp. | reverse complement strand
CGTCACAGGACGGCAGCTAAGGCCCGATGCGCGGATGGACATAGTCCATGAGCTGAGAGAAATGGCTGTGGTACCAACGAGCATGATGGACGTATCTGACGGCCTTGCCTCAGAAATCTTCCATATCTGCAAGGCTTCTGGTGTAGGTGCAACCATCTACGAAGACAAACTTCCGATTGACAAGCAAACCTTCGATACGGCCATAGAGCTCAACCTGGACCCCATTACCTGCATTTTGAATGGAGGCGAAGATTACGAGCTATTGTTTACGATCGATCAAAAGGATTTTGCCAAACTGGAAAAGCACCCTGATATTCATTTTATCGGGCACATCACCAAGGCGGACGAAGGAAAGTACCTGGTCACAAAAAGTGGCACTGTGGCCCAGCTAAAAGCACAAGGTTGGAAGCATTTCTAAAAAACCTAGGCCAACTCAACCGAAGTCAGCGGGTTAAACCTTGTTTTTGGTGTCCATGATCAGCGTAACCGGTCCGTCGTTGACTAAGGCTACTTTCATGTCAGCGCCAAAAGTACCTGTGCCAATGGCTTTTCCCAATCCAGCTTCCAGCGCAACGATCATCTCCTCGTATAGCGGAAGGGCGATGTCAGGTTTTGCCGCCTTGATATAAGATGGACGATTGCCTTTTTTGGTGCTGGCGTGGAGCGTAAACTGAGAAACTAGCAAAAGCTCCCCTCCTATTTCCAGCAAACTTTTGTTCATCACTCCTTGCTCGTCTGGGAATACACGCAGATTTACCAGCTTAGCCGCTAGCCAGCTGATGTCCTCGCTGCCATCTGCCTCCTCTATTCCTAAAAGCACCAGCAGGCCCGTACCAATCTGAGATTTGATGCTTCCCTCGATACTTACCGAGCAGGAAGAAACGCGTTGAATTAGGGCTATCATCCTTTCACCTCCTGCAATTGACCGGAAAGAAAACGCTCCACGGATTTGTCCGAAGTAGCAAGAGCCACACTCACAAGCGCTTTAGCCACCTGGTGGTCCTGGATGGGACGGATATTATTGGCAATTTTTAACCAGGTCAGAGGCTTCATGAAAAAGGAAGCGATTTGTTCGCCGAGCCTAAATTCGTGCCTTGTTCCTTCTAATAAGGAAGGTCGAAGGAGGCCGAGGTAAGAGAATTGCAATGCGACTAAATCATCTTCTGTTTGCCCCTTGACCTTATTGTAAAAAATGGAAGAGCTTGCATTTGCCCCCATGGCTGAGACGTAGAGAAACTTGGAAGCACCTATTTTTTTCGCCCAGCGGGCAAACTCAAGCACCAAATCGTGGTCCACTGCGTAAAATTTCGCCTGCGAGCCCGCCTGCTTGATCGTGGTGCCCAAACTGGAAAAGGCATGGATAGTCAATTTTTTCTCCTGGATGGCTGCAATAAGTGGCTGGTAGGCGCCGCTAAGCGATTGGGCATTGACCTGATTTTCCCAGTCCCAGCTGGTAAGCGTGGCTAGGTCTCCATCAATCTGCACCAACTTTTCATGCTTTAACGCAAGTTTTCTACGCCCCACGCTGAGGACATAGGTATAGGCTGGGTTACGGAGCAATTGGTGTAACAGCTGCATTCCCACCAATCCGGAGGTTCCTGAAATCAAGGCTAAGTTCATCGGTTTAGGGTAGAAGTAAGTAAAGGGAAAAGTTCTGCTTCGAGGTCTTGGTGCTTGTTTTTGGCATACCAAAGATGCATTTCTTCTAGTAATGAAGGATAACTTCTGCCTTCGGGATTTTTCTTGTACGCGGCATGTAGCTCCATCAGGTGCTTTGGCTTGGGGCCCCAAGTAAATAATTCCTGCTGCAAGTCGCCGCTGGTAGCAATCAATTTAGGAATAGATCGGTTTCCATTGGTCAGGTAGGCATCCATTACCTCCGGATGCTCGTCCCGAAAGAGGAAGCGAAGTGTAATCAAGGGATTAAGCTCGGCCAGTTTGGCCAAATAAGGAATGGACTGCGCCCCATCACCACACCAGGCCTCGGTGATCACTAGCCAACGCTGGGGTCGGGCAATGGACTGGATTAGTGCCTGCATGGATTCGGATACTTTGGCCGTCTTGTTCCATCTGAGCATGCGTTGCAAGCACATGCGCGTGTATTCCTGATAAGCTTCACTTTGGTCAGCACCTGTAGTCCGCTTTTCCTCCACCAGCTGGGCCGTCAAGGCCATAAACTGCGGATAGGTAAGGGATTCTGCGAGCAAGTTTTCGGTAAGGAGCATCAAAATTCCACCAGTTAAGGGTTGACTAGGAAACGGCTAACCCACAGATTGGTTCACCTAGCCAAATTTTAGGACCACATTTTTTTTCCTAGCAGCCAATAAACCTAGGTGTAGCGGGTAAAGGCAAGAAGGATTTTTTGGGGAAAACAAGTATTGAACCGTATTCAATTCCCTGATCTTCGTTAGAAATAAAGGCTTACTTCTGACTTTACTTTTCTGAGCGCCAAGGCAATGGGATCGTTGGCACGATCGAAAGACTGGGCAAAAATGGCTTTTGCCAGTTCCACGCCTGAGGCATCGGCCTCCACCTGCTGTCGGCTAAAATTGATTCTTGACGTCACTTCTTCCACCGCAATGCGGACCGCATCCCAAGTATCCTCGGTGAAGTAGACTTGCTGGCTAGCGTTATGGTTAAACTCCTCCCTAACTTCTGAGACGAGTACCCGATGCAGCTCATCGGCGCTGTATTGGGCAGGATTGGCTCTTCGTACCAGTTGGGTGGGTGTGATGCGCTCTAGAAGCAAGCAGAGGCGCTCTGCCGCCTGCAGACGAATGGGAAGCAACACCTGCGTATGTTGGGTCTTCAGCTCAACGAGGAGCTTTTCCCGCTCTTTGGATAGAAACGATACCACCACCAGGTACATACCATAGAGCACGGCTGCTGCTGGAAGAATGATTTTTAATAATTCTAGAAGAAAGGGCATAGTGCAAATTAAATTGTATTGACTTCAATGACACCAGTTGCCAAAGGAATACCAGTTGACTTTTAATTAATTAAATGAGCTGTGGACCGTGGACTGCCATCTGTTAGCGATTATCCGCAGTGGTTATTCCGTCCGTTGATCTATTGGTAGCTCTGCGGATAATTAATTTAATTCGAATATCTATATTTCTTTGTTGTCATAAAACTCCGCATTGGAGTAATTTTGTAAGTAACGAAGAACCCAACCTTATTCGTATCGATTTTTCAACTCCAGATGATCCCCATAGAAATAACCCCCGAGGCAGAGCGAGAGATCAAGCACATCATGGCCAATAAAAACATCCCTGCGGACTATTTCCTTCGCGTGGGCGTCAAAGGCGGTGGCTGCGGAGGCATGTCTTTTGCCTTGGGATTTGACAAAAAGAAGGTCGAGGACGAAGCCTACGTGCTGCAAGACATTCCGGTGGTAATTGAAAAAAAGCACCTCATGTTTTTGATGGGGCTGCAACTCGATTTTTTTGAAGGTGACGAGGCGCGAGGATTTACCTTTACTAACCCTAGTTTGCCGAAGCGGCACGACTTGTAATCTTTTTTCAGCGGGAGCAGCTACTTTTTTAAAAATCTTCAAATCCCGGCTTGGCTTCGCTCCAGAAGGCATCTAGGGCAATCAACCTGGGCTTCAAAAAGGAAATGATCTTTGGCCAATCTTCGCTATTGAGCACATTAACTCCCGGAAGCAGGCATTCAATTTTGGAGGTAGGCCGTCCCAATTCATTTTGATCGAGTAGTTTCCACTGCCATTCTTCTTGGAGACTAGCAAACAGCAGCGATTTGAGCTGTCCAAACTGATCAAATAAGAGTTCCTGCAGTTCCACATCGGCATGGCCGAGTTCTATCCCGATGGAGGCATGGGTACGTTCAGCACGCATACGGAAGTAGATGTCTTTAACTCCAGTACGGTAGTTGGGCCAGTTGATTCGCCTTCCTTCGGCATTGGGTACGGGCTTCATGTACTGCCCAAAAGTGATCCAGAATTCCGTCCGGATTTTGGAGATTTCCGCAGGGCTATACATGCATTAGTTAGGCAAAATCTTCCGGATAGGACACCGTCACTGACGAATACTCCGTCAATCCACCGAGGGCAGGATGGTGTTTTTTGATCGTCACCTGCACCTGCTCTAAGTCGGGATAGGCAACGCGGATGTCTTGAATGATCGTGTACCCCAGGTGCTCAAGTAACTTGACTGGATGTTCCATTCGGGCTTTCACCAACTGGTAAAGCCGCGTGTAGTCCACGGTACCCTCGAGGCGGTCATGAAACATGGCTTCCTGAAAGTTAGTACTGAGCGCTACATCCACCGTAAACCGGTTGCCCAATACCTGCTCCTCAGGATATACCCCATGGTAGGCATGAAAATCCATGCCCGCTAAACTTACTTTTCCCATCAGTCAAATTGGTCAAAGAAGGACCCTGAGCCAGGCTTGGACTCGTCTTCCTTAGGATTTTCGGGGGCGAAAGGTGCCGAGGACGAAGGAGCAGGTGCATCGGCTACTTCCGGCTGCGATGCTGCTGCCTGTGGAGCAACTTCTTCCTCTTTCTCCTCATTATAGGCTTCTTCAAGAGCTATTTCTTCTTCTATATCCTCTTCTTCTATCTCCTCTTCTAATTCATCTTCATCGAGTTCATCTTCTTCAAGCTCCTCGTCCAATTCATCTTCTTCAAGCTCCTCGTCCAATTCATCTTCTTCAAGCTCCTCTTCTTCCTCTATTTCTTCTAACTCCTCCTCGTATAGCTCCTCCTCCAGTTTGGTCTCTTCTAATTCAGCTACCAATTCTTCATCTTGACGGTCAAACTCCTCTTCTTCAAAGGAGTCCACCTCGGCATTCAATTCGGCTCCTTTCAG
>JBIIFN010000162.1:0-4853 GCA_044237325.1 Algoriphagus sp. | reverse complement strand
GGACTGATGGACTTTGAAACCAGCCCTTCTGCAGGGTTTGATTTCATCTATACACTGCCATTTTCGGCCCACGAGGCCTTGATTGAATACACTGCCTATACCAGTGAATCACGCGACGAAGATGACCTGTTGGCTAGTCTAAGCGCCTTCCTAGAAAAGAAGTTTGGCCCGATTACCTATGAAATTCAATTCCGGGAAGCAGGTAAAATCCCAATGAGCACGCGTCAATCCTTCCAGTCCACTGGAGCTAAACATATTCCTATCGGTACAGCGGCAGGATGGACCAAACCCTCCACCGGCTATACCTTTGCGCAGATCCAAGAAAACTGCGCCAAACTTATCGCGCAACTCGAACGCGGTGATCGTCAAGCCCTTCTTTTTCCACGAAAGTCGCGCTTCGTATTCTACGACAATATCCTGCTTACCATCGCACACCGCTGGCCCAAGCAACTTCCAGCCTTGTTTTTAAACCTGTTTTCTAGCGCTTCTCCTGATCTGGTGTTTCGATTTTTGTCAGAGAAAACCTCCTTCATTGAAGAAGTAAAACTCCTTTCCGGACTCAGGTTTGGCATTTTTATCAAAGGCCTCATGCGCTATGGCACGCATTGAACAGTACGCAAAAGGCCTAGGACTGGGCATTGCCCTAGTTTTTATCCTTTTTCCAAGCATTCCCCAAGAAGTACAGTTTGCCGTAGTAGCCCTAATCTTGATGCTAGTGGGTATTCCTCACGGCGGAATTGATCACCTCATCCACAACCCAGAGATTGGCTCAGCTGGCCTTCTTCGCTTTATACTCCGCTACCTCTTACTTATGCTGGCCTACGGGCTGATTTGGTGGCTACTCCCACTAGCGGCCCTACTGGCCTTTTTGGGCATGTCAGCCTATCATTTTGGACAATCCCACTTTATTGGGCGACCGCTACATGCAAAACTCGACGGGCTACTTTTTATGTGCAAAGGGTCATTTTTCTTGGCTGTGATCCTCTTTGGCAACTGGCAAGAAACAATTGATATCCTTCAACCCATCACCAGTATCGAGCTAAGTCCAAACCAGCGCTTGATCATAATTGGACTATTGCTAGGCGCCACGCTTGGGACACAACTCTTAAAAGGAGATTCGCTACGCAAAGAAGATGCCTTAGATTACCTAGTCTTGGCTCCACTGCTATTCTTTAGCCCCTTGCTGATAAGTTTTATCGTGTATTTCGGCTTTTGGCATTCTATGCCTAGCATGTTGGCGGAATACGCCTATTTAAAAACCATCCCAGCCTTTGATTCACCCGTCAAATTTGGCAAGCAATTGTTGCCTTTCTCGGGAATCAGCCTGGTGGGCATTGTATTACTATTAGTGCTAGGAATGGAGTTTCTGGACAGTAGCGAACTTTACCTGCTCTTTTTTATTCTGATCTCACTTATCTCACTCCCCCACATCCTGTATATGGATGCCTTTTTGAAGGGGAAAACTCAAAATTGACCAGTAGTCAACATGACAAGCGTGCAGGCGTTTAGTACTTCTATGCCTTGCTTTTTCGCGGTTAAAAAAAAGTCTGAATTCTCTGTTCCTGGGTTAAAAACAATCCTTTTGGGCTGCAAGCTGAGCAGGTAGTCAATCCATTCGGACTGGTTGGCGGGACCTAGGTACAGGGTGATGGTATGAATTCCTTCTAGGACTGGTTTTTGCCGAAGGTCCAAAATGTCCATCCCCAGCACGATTCCTTTCTTAATGCCGATAGGTACAAAGGGATGACCTTTTTCCTGTAAGCGTTCCGCAGCAAGGTAGGCGTAACGCTCAGGGTTGTCGGTGGCGCCCACCACCAGCGTCAACTTTGGATCAGTGGCCACGGTGCCCAAAGTTGCGGTCACGAGCGAAGGTATCCATGTGGCGGTGCTTCTTGCTCTCGTAAATATCGTCGAGGGTAAGTAGAATTCCAGTCTCCTCCACTTCTCCAAACTCGTCGTTCAGTGCCGTTCCAAAATTTTTCATCGTTGGGGACAAGTTCATGTAGGCATTGATCAGTGGGGGAATGTTTTCTCCTAAGGCCCGGATTTTTCCATTAAGTACCTTATAGCCTTCCTTATAGTCCAGTCCTTCGAAGGGATTGGGCTGAGAAAGAATGTCCGTTTCATAGCTCAAGCATAACTCCTTCTTAGGGCGTACGAGTTGCTGAGGATCAGAAAAGTAATGATTCATAAAATAGAGCAACAAGTCCCTCCCTTCGCGAGAATAATGAGGGTACATGGTCACTTTTCCAAAAAGATATTTGATCTGTGGGTTGAGCAAAACAACTGCTCCAAGGCCGTCCCATAAATTATCCAGGCTAAACATCCCCTTGCGATTGTCCAGGCTAGGCTGGTAGTTGGGCTGAACGAAAGAGCGCCCCAACTCAATGGTATAGGGTAGGTAGTCGTCAATAAAACGCTGGGAAAAGTCAAACAAATGCGAGGTGGAAAGGCGAATCGATCCGTCGGGCTCCAATGCATCTTGGCAGCAAATCAAGCGGTATCCGGCGACAATCTCCTCATCGGCCTCGTTCCAGGTGATAAGTTGGGTGTAGCAGGTGGCACAAGTATCGTTATCGTCCAGATCCATTTCTTTGCCTGTACCCCCACCTGCTGCTCTAAAAGTCAGTTCGCGAAGCCTTCCTATCTCACGCACCACGTTGGGTGCATTATGGTAGGTGACTAGATAAACTAGGTTGTCCCCGTTATTGGTGTATCTCAGAAAACGCTCGGGCGTAAGCTCTGCCTTCAATAGCGCCCGATCCACAGGGGCAATAAGGTCTACTACTTTACTCATTCGGCTTTCCAAGGTCATAGACTATTGCTTTCATGTAATCGGCCCAATGGGCGTCGGATTGGCTGTCGTCAAAGTAAGTATAGGAGACTGGCTTTCCAAGTTTGATGTCAATTTTGCCTTTTCTTTGTTTGTACATCTCGTCCACCAACCAAAACATTTCAAGGTTTGCTTTCAGCCCTATTTTCTTTCTAAAGTTGGCAAGATTGTAAAAAAACGGGGAATTCCTACCTGAAATATGGCAGGGCACGATGTCGAGCTTATTTTTTTTGGCTTTAGTAATGAAGCTTTTTCTCCAAAGGAGGTCCTTAATCACCCCTTCTTGCTTACGGGAAACCATGCCCGCTGGAAAAATCAACACCGCATAGCCTTCGGAATACACCTCTTCGATGATTCGGTTGGCCTCGGTAGAGTTTTTTCCATGCTTGTTGACCGGTACAAAGAGGGGGGCAAAGTTGTTGAACGTCAGCAGCAGGTCATTGACAAGCAGCCGCACGTCGGGGCGAATTTTGCCTATGGCGTGCAGAAAGGCAATGCCATCCATGCCGCCTAGGGGGTGATTGGAGGCCAAAATGACGCCCCCAGTCTTTGGAATGTGCTCGGCACCGGTCAAGGTAACGTCCATCTCAAACTCCTGGACAAGCGCCTCTGCAAAGTCCAAACCCTTCTTATTCAAATGCTTGTTGAGCACGGAGTTTAGCCATTCTTCATGAGCAACCCGCTTGATATAGCTCAGAACAAATCCTGGCATCCACTTCAGCAGGGCCGGGTTTTTGAGGGCAATGGCTTTTTCTATGTCAATAAATTTCTGCGACATGGGCGAATCAAAGGGGTGGGCGAAAAGCGGGTAGGACTGTAGCAGTGCCAGCAGCATACCCCCTCAAAAATAGAAAAAAATACCAGACTCTTCGCAAGCCCTTTTCGGAGGTTTTCTAGTTTACTGAAAGCCAAATACCTTCATTTGTGTACCCAACAAACGACTTGTCGATGAACCTTGTACTCACGGGCAGCACCTCCGGAATCGGATGGGAAACCCTCCTTGCGCTACTTCCCAGTTTTGATCGGGTATTTCTACCGGTTAGAAACCTGCAAAAAGCCGAAAAGCTGATCCAGCACCTTCCTCAAAAGGAAAAAATTGTGCTCATACACATGGACCTCAGCGTAATGATCCAAGTCAAAAAAGGTGCTGAAGCCATCCTGAGTCAATGCGACGAAATACAGGTGTTGATCAATAATGCTGGCGGCATGTATCCCCAAGGCAAGAGCAGCAGCGAAGGGCTCGACCTCACCTTTGCAACCAACCATTTGGGGCACTTCTGCCTGTTTGAAGAGCTGCATCCCGCACTGCGAAAAGGCCATGCTCGTATCATCCAAGTGAGTTCCGAAGCACACCGCATTGCTACGGACCCAAGAAAGGATTTCTCCCTCAAACGATCAAATACTGTCAGTTCCTACGCCAAAGTTAAACTTTACAATATACTGTTTACCAAAGAAATAAATAAACGATTTAAAAGTGATGGTTTAATATCTTACTCGCTGCATCCTGGAGCGGTGCGGACCTCATTTGGCTCCGAAACATCTCCCTTGACCAAGGGATTGATTGCCTTCACCAAGCTGTTTTTCATTTCCCCAAAAGCAGGTGCAGCCAACTCGATCTTACTCGCTAGCGCTCCATTGGCCTCCCTACGAACAGGTGCTTACTATGTCAGGCAAAAGCCCTCCATGCCTTCGGCGCTAGTCCAAGATGGGCAACTCAGCGAGGAACTTTGGGCCTACAGCAATGAGGTACTTAACAAGGTGCTTTCAAACTAATACTACAACTCCCCTTCCCTTTTCATTAGCCCAGAGCCGACGAAATTTCTTAGTTTTGCCCCAATGAAAGACATGATCCTATCCCTTTGCCCCGGCCCCTGGAAAGATTACGAATTGATCGATACAGGTGGATTCGAAAAACTGGAACGTTTTGGAAAATTCATTCTTAGCCGGCCCGAGCCACAGGCGATCTGGGACAAGACCCTTCCCGAGTCCGAATGGCGAAAACGAGCCGACGCACACTTTG
>JBIIFN010000036.1:0-17079 GCA_044237325.1 Algoriphagus sp. | reverse complement strand
ACTGATGTGGGCTTGGTTGCCCTTGAAAACGAAATGGCGGGATTGCTACGTGCCAAACGAGGATTAAAGCCTACACAGGAGAATAATTTTGCTTTGAACAAAACAGAATTTATCCAAAACGCGATTGGGTCCATATTTGACGTAATCTCGGTTGCCGGATGGGTGATCGGTGGATTCTCTATCTTGGTCGGAGGCTTCGGCATTGCCAACATCATGTTTGTGTCGGTGAGAGAACGAACGAATATCATTGGCATTCAAAAGTCGCTGGGCGCGAAAAATTACTTCATCCTATTCCAATTTTTATTTGAGGCCATCTGCCTAAGCTTGATAGGTGGAGGATCGGGAATCTTGCTCGTGTACCTCATTAGCTTTATCCCCTTGGGTACGCTGGAACTCTCCTTGTCATTCAATAATATTCTGCTGGGACTGGGTGTCTCCTCCCTCATCGGGGTGGTTGCCGGTATTGTCCCCGCCACGTTAGCTGCACGAATGGATCCGGTGGAAGCGATTCGCACCGCCTAAGACACAAAAAAAAGGAGACCGAATTGGTCTCCTTTTTTTTGTCTTGATGAAGGGTTTGAATTTAATCCTCTAGTGATATAGTAGGTTCTGAAGGAAGTAATCCTGAAGCACCTTTGATCTTTCCTTCTAGCTCATCAAGTAGTTCGGGATTGTCCAACAAGAGATTTTTTACTGCGTCGCGACCTTGACCCAATTTCTCTCCATTATAAGAGAACCAAGAGCCTGCCTTCTTGATGATTTCAAGTTCCACCCCCAGGTCGATGATCTCGCCTACTTTGGAGATACCCTGGCCGTACATGATGTCAAACTCCACTACTTTGAAAGGTGGTGCAACCTTATTTTTCACCACTTTCACACGGGTTCTGTTGCCTAGTACGTTGTCCGCATTTTCCTTTATCTGCCCCACACGGCGGATGTCTAAGCGTACAGATGCATAAAACTTGAGGGCGTTACCCCCAGTAGTAGTTTCAGGGCTACCAAACATGACGCCTATTTTGTCACGTAGCTGGTTGATGAAAATACAGGCACAGCCCGTCTTGTGAATGGCTCCAGTAAGTTTACGGAGTGCTTGAGACATCAAGCGAGCCTGAAGACCCATCTTGCTCTCGCCCATTTCTCCTTCTAGTTCTGCCTTAGGTACCAATGCTGCCACGGAGTCTATCACGATGATGTCGATGGCACCTGAGCGGATTAAGTGTTCTGCAATTTCCAAAGCTTGCTCACCATTGTCTGGCTGAGATATGAGGAGGTTTTCGGTATCGATGCCCAACTTCTCTGCATAGTTTTTATCAAACGCATGTTCCGCATCGATGAATGCCGCTAGTCCACCTGCTTTTTGCGCTTCCGCGATGCAGTGCATGGTCAAGGTGGTTTTTCCTGAAGATTCTGGACCGTAGATTTCAATCACCCTTCCTCTAGGAATACCGCCAATACCCAAAGCCATGTCTAGGCCTAGTGAACCGGTGGAGATGGCAGGGATGTCCAGTACTTTTTCGTCGCTTAACTTCATGACGGCACCCTTGCCGTATGTTTTCTCCAGCTTGTCGATGGTGAGCTGTAATGCTTTGAGTTTTTCTGCGTTGTTATTACTCATGGGATGGGTAGATAAGAAGTAGGTTAAAATGTCTAAGTTAGTACAAGTGTAGCGAAGTAACAAGGCAAGTCCTTGGCTTGTTTCGGCTCTGCAAATTCGTACTTTTAGGCTTTTAAACCCCTATTTCCTCCTAAAATATCCCCAAATCAATAAGTTTTTGTCACAAATTGTCAGATATAGCGTGAAAGTTGGTTGGGGAATTCTACTTCTCCTCTGTTTTTCTGTCTCTGAGGGCTGGAGCCAGACGACAGGCAAGGCTTTACCATTTACCTATGGGGAAGAGCTACTCTTTAACGTCACCTATGGCTGGGTAGACTTGGCAGAGGCAAAACTTCAGGTAAGCAAGAAGCCCGTAAGCGAAAATTCCAAGACCTACTTCCAAATTGACGCCTTCGGTAAAACCAAGGGTGCGGCAACTCTTTTCGGAAAAGTCAACGACAACTGGGGCACCCACCTAGACCCTCAAACGCTACTTCCCCGACTCTCCTACCGCTATATTCAAGAGGGCAACTACCGCCGTAATGAAAAGATCTATTTTGACCAGGTGAATAAAAAAGCGACGCTAGAACTTTACGATCGGGAGAACAAAAAAATCAAGGAAGTAAAGGAGTTCAACCTTCCCAGCGCAGTACAGGATTTGGTGAGCGGGTTTTACTTTTTAAGGACCTTGGATTTCACCAAGCTCCGCAAAGGACAAGAGGTATTGATCACTGGTTTTTTCGACAAAGAAATATATAACCTAAAGTTAATATTCGAAGGAACCGAGACCATTGAGACCAGTCTAGGAATCAAGGATACTTACATCTTTTCTCCCAGAATTCCCAAAAACAGCCTCTTTAGGGGGGATCTCCCGGTAAAAGTGTGGATCACCAAGGATGCGAACAAAATTCCGGTGAAAATTAAAGCCAACCTATTTATCGGAGCGCTTAACTTGGACATTTCCTCCGCCAAAGGATTGAAAAACAAGTAGGTCTTTCGTTATTAACACTAACTTAACAACAGACTAAAAAAAGGGTGGTATTTTGGGTATCCAAATCAGCAAAAGGATAACTGCTGAATAGCGGTTGGCTGGAAGCAGCAGATAATCCTTAATTTTCCCAAAACAAGACGGAAATCTTCCCATGGCAGACAAGCAAAAAATCAAAGTTTTGGTAGTGGACGACGAGCCGAACATCGTCGAAATCCTCAAATACAACCTTCAAAAAGAAGGGTATGAGGTAGCTACCGCAGAAGATGGATTAAAGGCCGTAAAGACTGCAATCAAATTTCAGCCCGACGTCATCCTCTTAGACATTATGATGCCCAACCAAGATGGCGTGGAAACCTGCCTTCAAATCCGCCAGATTCCAGAGCTCAAGCATACCTTTATTATTTTCTTGACTGCCCGCTTGGAGGAATACTCCGAAGTGGCTGCCTTTGACGTGGGAGCTGACGACTACATCACCAAGCCAATCAAGCCACGCGCGCTGATGAGCCGCATTGCTGCGCTTTTCCGTAGGGATACCAAAAAAGAACAAGAAAAAGCCCAGATAAAAATCAGAGATTTGCAGATCGATCGCAGCAGCTATACAATCAACAAGGCTGGTAAAATAATTACCCTACCCAAAAAAGAATTCGAACTCTTGCACTTTTTAGCCAACAACCCCAATGTCGTCTACAGCCGCGACGAGCTACTTCATAATATTTGGGGTTCGGACGTCTTTGTACTTGCCCGTACTGTGGACGTGCACATCCGTAAGGTGCGCGAAAAAATCGGAGAGGAATACATCACCACCGTCAAAGGTGTAGGCTACAAATTTGAACTTGGATAACATGCCAACAGGGTCTCGGGGTTTATCTTTAGCGTTAGCCATCGCCATTTCAGGCTTGGCCACCGCTTTTCTGTACCTCATCCCTTCTAGTACGACCACAATCTTGTGGGCGGCATTCTTGCTTTCCTTCTCCATTGCCTACTTGTTGATTAGCATCGCGATGGAATTTTTGGTGTTTCGAGAGATTGGAAACATTTACAGCCTGCTGGAAAAAATCCAAAAGAAGGACCTCACGGAGATTCAGGACAAATCCCTCCGCTCTTCCCTTTCTCCGCTAAAGAAAATCAATGCTGTCATCAACTCGTATGCACTCGCTCGGCAGCGAGAGATTGATACCCTGCAAAAAAACGCTGAGTTTAGAAGAGAATTCATTGCCGATATCTCGCACGAATTCAAAACACCGATTTTTGCCACGCAAGGATACATTCACACCCTGCTGGATGGCGCTGTGGAGGACAAGCAGGTGCGCATGAAGTTTTTGAAAAAAGCAGCCAGAAGCCTGGACTCCTTGGATGTCTTGGTGCAGGACTTGCTCACCCTCAACCAGATGGAAAGTGGGGTGATCAAATTTACGTTTAGCGAATTTGATTTGAAGGAGTTGGTTCAGGAAGTTATCGAGGAGCTGGAACACAAAGCCTCCAAGCGAGATGTAAAAATAAACTTAGATGTGGAATCAGGGAAAAGCCACTTGACTTTGGCCGACCGGCAAAAGATCTACCGCGTTTGCCAAAACCTCATCTTCAATGCTGTTAAATATAACCACGATGCAGGTGAGGTCAATGTCTCGCTAAGGACCACCAAGCACCACATTCAGGTGGACGTAAAGGACAATGGGCAGGGTATCCCGCCCGAAGACCTGAAGCGCATTTTTGAGCGTTTTTACCGTGTAGAAAAAAGCAGAACCAAAGGTAAGGGAGGTACTGGGCTAGGACTGGCCATCGTCAAGCACATCCTCGAAGGTCACAAAAGCAAAATCTCCGTAAGCTCTACCCTTGGCAAAGGCTCCATTTTTAGTTTTGAGCTCCCGCTTGAAAAGGAAAAGAAGGGGACTACACCACCACAGGAAGCTACACTTGCTGTAGAAAAGGGTGCCTCTCGGTAGCGAGCATCCCTAAATCTTCCAGCGCTGCGTCCTATTTATAAAGGACCTCCCAAACTAAATTCCCAAATAGATTTTAAAGGAAGGCGGGATTGGCTAGTTTTACGGCCGCTTAGCGGGCAGCTACTCCATGAAAAAAATCGTGTTTCAAGACCTAATCCTTATTGAAAATTCGGATTACCTGGTCATCAACAAGCCTCCCTACCTGTCAAGTTTGGACGATCGCCACGAGGCGCAAAACATCCTTGACCTGGCTAAATCCTACTGGGAGGACGCGCAGCTTTGCCACCGCCTAGACAAGGAAACCTCCGGCTGCTTGGTCATTGCGAAGCATCCTGAAGCATACCGGCACTTGGCTATGCAATTTGAAAACCGACAGGTTGAAAAGATATACCACGCGGTGGTGGAGGGCATTCATGATTTTAAAGAAGTGATGATTGACCGCAACTTGCTGGCCAATAATAAAGGCATTGCAAAAGTGAGCAAGGAGGGAAAACCTGCGCAAACGATCGTGAATACGGTTCGTACCTACTTTGCCCATACCTTGGTGGCTTGTACCCCCATCACGGGCAGGCTTCACCAGATCCGAGTGCACCTGGCCTACCTCAAGGCACCCATCTGTGGGGATCCGCTTTATGGAGGCAAGGTGCTGTACCTCTCCGCGTTGAAGCGGCGTTTCAATTTGAAAAAAGACACCGAAGAGCTTCCCATCATGCAGCGGGTATCGTTGCATGCCTATGCGATTAAATTTCTAGGCCTAGACGGCAAAGGCTTCTCAGTGCAGGCACCCTACCCAAAGGATTTCCAGGTTTTGGTGCAGCAAATGGAAAAAAACCGGTAAAATTTCTTGTTGCTACCCAGTAAAACTTGAGGCGTAGCAGAAAAAAATAAGCTAAAGCAATGAAAATTAGGGATTAGGAATGCAAATAGTTTGCATACAAAAATAAATGCTCCTATCTTTGTGTCCCTTTTTGGGGTCGATAATTAATTAATAAGCTAAAAATTAAACAGTTACAAAAGTGGATACTCTGAGCTATAAGACCATCTCAGCCAACAGCTCCACCGTGGAAAAGCAATGGGTGATAGTGGATGCCCAATCAGCGATTCTAGGGCGCTTGGCTAGTGATGTTGCGAAAATCTTGAGAGGAAAGACGAAGCCTAGCTTCACTCCTAACGTGGATTGTGGTGACAATGTCATCGTAATCAACGCAGACAAGGTTAGATTGACGGGTGACAAGTGGGACGCAAAAGTATATGTGCGCCACACCGGTTTCCCAGGTGGACAGCGAATTTCTACACCAAGATTATTGAAGGCTAAGTCTTCAACTATCCTGATAGAAAAAGCAGTCAAAGGCATGTTGCCTAAAAACAGATTAGGAAGTAAGTTGTACGGCAACTTGTACGTATATGAAGGTGCTGAGCATCCTCACGTAGCACAACAGCCGAAAGCCATCACTCTTTAATTGCTGACGCATGGAAACAATTAACACCATCGGTAGAAGAAAAACTTCTGTAGCCCGAATTTACATGACGCCTGGCAACGGTAACATTACCGTAAACAGCAAAGCAATTGAAGTTTATTTCCCATTTGAGCTACACCAGATCGTGGTAAAGCAGCCTTTGGCCCTTGTGGGTGTAGAAGGTAACTTTGACCTATTGATCAATGTAGACGGAGGTGGAATCAAAGGACAGGCGGAAGCCGCACGTATGGCCATCTCTAGAGCGCTATGCGAAGTGGACGAAGCACACAGACCTCCATTGAAAAAAGAAGGTTTCTTGACCCGTGACCCAAGAATGGTCGAGCGTAAGAAGCCAGGACGTAAGAAAGCAAGAAAGAGATTCCAATTCTCCAAGCGTTAATCGGAACCCTTTCCAACCCATAGAAAACAATTTCATTCATGTCAAAAATCGAATACAAAGACTTACTGGATGCTGGTGTCCATTTCGGACACTTAACGAGAAAGTGGGATCCAAGAATGTCTCCATATATCTTTATGGAGAAGAACGGTATCCACATTATCGACCTCAACAAAACGCTTGCCTGCCTCGAAGAAGCATCCAACGCAATCAAGCAAATCGTACGTTCCGGCAAAAAAATCATGTTTGTCGCTACTAAAAAACAAGCCAAAGACTTGGTAACTGCTGAAGCTCAGCGTCTCAACATGCCTTACGTAACCGAAAGATGGTTGGGCGGTATGTTGACCAACTTCGCTACCATCAGAAAGTCGCTAAAGAAGATGTCTTCTCTAGAGAAATTGATGAAGGAAGATGGTTACAAAAACTTGGCTAAGAAAGAGCGTTTGATGGTAACCCGTCAAAAAGAAAAAATGGAAACTGTATTGGGCGGCATCGCTGACTTGAGCAGACTTCCAGCAGCTCTTTTCGTAGTAGACATCAAGCGTGAGCACATCGCCATCGCTGAAGCGCAAAAATTGGGTATCCCAGTATTTGCTTTGGTAGATACCAACTCGAATCCAAACGAGGTGGACTTCCCAATCCCAGCAAACGATGATGCATTCAAGTCTGTTTCTCTTTTGGTAAAGGCATTCGGTGCAGCCATCGAAGAGGGCCTTTCTGAGCGCAAGAAGGACAAGGACGATGCCAAAATCTCAGAAGAGGAAGAGGCAAAAAGAGCCGTGGACGCAGAAAAGCAAGACTAATCCACCCATGAGTTGATTCCAAAAAAATTGAACATCTGGCGAAAGTCGATGTTCAATTTTTTGTTTTATCCCGGCGCTTGCGCCAACCAAAAAAGCACTTTAGGAAATTCTCGAACTTGTCGAGGACTCCTCCACACACGAAATATCTAAACGAAACCTACTATGTCAATTACTGCACAAGACGTAAACAAACTGAGACAAATGACCGGCGCAGGTATGATGGACTGCAAGAAAGCCTTGACCGAGGCAGAAGGCGACTTCGAAAAAGCGGTAGACATCCTCAGAAAAAAAGGTCAGAAGGTATCTGCTTCCAGAGCTGACCGTGAAACCAAAGAAGGCCTAGTAGTCACTCGTTTGACTAATGGCAATGCATCAGGCACCCTGATGACCCTAACCTGTGAAACCGACTTTGTGGCCAAAAACGAAGGATTTGGCGCTTTTGCCAATTCTCTAATTGATTTGGCAGTAAGCAACGGCTGCACTTCCGCTACTCAACTACTTGCCTTACCTATGGAAGGAATCACTGTAGCGGATAAAATCATTGAAATGACCGGTAAAATCGGCGAGAAACTTGAAATCTCTCACTTTGAAGTGATCAATGCCGATCAGGTAGTATCCTATGTACACTCCAACGGAAAATTGGGCGTACTTGTAGGATTGGTCAACACTTCTGGTAACAATGCAGAAGAAGCTGGTAAGGACGTAGCCATGCAAATCGCTGCGATGAACCCAGTAGCCGTAGACAAAGACGGAGTGGATGCATCCACCATCGAAAGAGAAATCGAAATCGGTAAGGAGCAAGCAAGAGCAGAAGGCAAGCCTGAAGACATGTTGGAGAAAATTGCCCTAGGCAAGCTTCAGAAGTTCTACAAGGAAAGCACTTTGCTAAGCCAGCAGTTTGTGAAAGACAATTCCAAGACCATCGCCCAGTACCTCGACGGAGTGAGCAAAGGCATGACGGTCAACACATTTAAGCGTATCTCTATCGGTTAATCGAACGAGATCAATAAAATTAAGGGCTGTTTCCGATCTGGAAACAGCCTTTTTTTTGCTAAAAATTCAGGATCACTCCTTCCTAATGCACAAAAAAGCCCATCCCGAAGAATTTCGGGACGGGCTTTGTCTTTTTCTTTCAACTTAACGATTCATCAGCGACTCAATCTCCTCCGCTTCAATGGGAATGTTGCGCATCAGGTCCAGGTAACCATTCTCCTGAATCACGATGTCGTTTTCGATGCGTACCGCAAATCCCTCTTCAGGAATATAAATGCCCGGCTCCACGGTAAAGACCATGCCTACCCCAATCGGGAAATGCATCGTGCCCACGTCGTGCACATCCAAGCCTAGGTGGTGCGAGGTGCCGTGCATGAAGTATTTTTTGTAAGCAGGCCAAGCTGGATCCTGATTTTTGATGTCCGTTTGGTCGATCAAACCCAAGCCCACTAGCTCTCCCTGCATCACGAGGCCTACTTCTTTGTGGTAGTCCTGAATGGTCACTCCGGGACGCAGCATGCTTGCCGCCTGGCGTTCTACACGCAACACAGCATCGTATACCTGACGCTGCCGCTTGGTGTAGCGCCCGTTAACAGGAATTGTCCGCGTCATGTCCGCATTATAATTGCCATACTCTGCACCTACGTCTAGCAGGAGGAGTTCCCCATCCAGACAAGCCTTGTTGTTTTCGATATAATGCAAGACGCAAGCAGAAGGTCCCGAGGCAATGATTGGCTCGTAGGCGAAGCCCTTGCTTCTATTGCGGACAAACTCGTGGATAAACTCCGCTTCGATTTCGTACTCGGTTACCCCAGGCTTTACCATGCCAAGCACACGTCGAAACCCTTTTTCGGTGATGTCACAGGCAATTTGCAGCTGCTGGATCTCCTCAGGCTCTTTCACTCCACGCAAGGCATGCATCAGCGGTGCCGCACGCTCTAAGGCATGGAGTGGGTATTTTTCCTTGCAGCTCTTGATGAAGCGTGCGTCGCGCGTCTCTACCACTACTCCGGCACGTAGGTGCTCGTTGGTGTTGAAATAAATCCGCTCAGACAGGTTGACTACGGAATTAAAAATATTGTCAAAGCTAGACAGCCACTGAATAGTTTCAATTCCAGATGCGGCATGTGCTTCCTCTTTGGTATATTTATGGCCTTCCCAAACCGCAATGTGCTCGTTGGTCTCCCGAAGAAACAAAACCTCTCTCCAGGCTGGGTTGGGGCAATCGGGAGCTAGCAACAAGATGGTTTCTTCCTGATCGATGCCCGAAAGGTAAAAGAGGTCGTTGTTTTGTCTAAACTTGACCGTACCGTCCGCATTGGTTGGCAAAATATCGTTGGCATTGAAAATCGCGACGGCATTTTTTGCCATTTTTGCGGCAAATTTGGCTCGATTTCGCTGGTATAGGGCGTTGGGTAAGGGAGTATATTTCATGGTAGAAAATTTATGCTGCCAAGATAGTAAATCATGTGGTCCTGTGGAATCAATTTTCCAAGGATGAGTTTTCGCCGCTTTTGTGTACATTCCAAAAAAAGGTAGTCCTTTCTATGCAGTTGAATTACAAAGACCTTCCTAATGGCATCCGTATCGTCCACCAGGAAATACCACACACCCGACTGGTGCACTGTGGCTTTATTCTCAACATCGGCAGTAGAGATGAGGACCAAGAGCAAGAAGGCCTGGCCCATTTTTGGGAACACATGGCCTTCAAGGGCACGCAGAAGCGAAAGACCTTTCACATCATCAACCGACTCGAATCCCTCGGTGGAGAGCTCAACGCCTACACCACCAAGGAAAAGGTATGCTTCTATGCCTCCGTGCTTAAGGAGCATTATGCCAAGGCCGCAGAGCTGCTTTTCGATATTACCTTCCACTCTACCTTCCCAGAAAAACAAATTGAAAAGGAGCGTCAGGTCATCCTCGAGGAAATGGCCATGTACCGCGACTCCCCAGACGATGCCATTCAAGACGAACTAGATGCGCTAGTTTTTGAACACCATGCACTGGGAAGAAATATTCTCGGCACGGAAGCAACGGTAGCCAACTTCCACCAACAAGATTTTATAGACTTCATTTCGAGCCGGCTAGACACCTCCCAACTTGTGTTTTCTGTGGTGGGCAATATTTCCTTTGCAGCCGTATTGAAGCAGATTGAAGGCCCTTTGAGAGAGATTCCATTCAAACGAACGTTGTATATCCGACGCGGATTTACCAGCTACGTCCCCAAGCAGAAAGTCGTCACCCGCGACGTAACCCAGTCCCTCTGCGCCATAGGTCGGCCGGCCTACTCCCTCCACGACCCGAAACGCTACCAACTGTTTTTGCTGAACAATATCCTCGGAGGCCCAAGCATGAACAGCCGGCTCAACCTTTCCCTGCGGGAAAACTACGGCTATGTCTATAGCGTGGAGTCCAGTTACCAGCCTTTTTCTGATACCGGGTTTTTTGGCATTTCCTTTGGCACCGAGGAGAAAACACGCAAAAAATGTCAAGCCATCGTGGAGCGAGAAATGGGTAAGCTACGGACAAAAAAGTTGGGCGCCCTACAGCTACACACCGCCAAGGTGCAGGCCATTGGACAGATGGCCATGGCCGAAGAAAACTACGCCGGTCTGATGCTAGTTTATGGAAAAAGCCTGCTCGACCACGGAAAAATCGATCCTCTAGACCGAATTTTTGACCAAATCCGTTCCACCACAGCTGAAGAACTGTTGGATATTGCCCAGGAAATCTTCAACCCCGACCAGCTCAGCTGCTTGGTCTATACCCCTGCCTAAGATGGAGTTTATTTCACCCGCCCTCCTTGCCTACTGCGAAGCACATACCACTGCTGAAGACCCTCTTCTGCTAAAGATCACCCGGGAAACCCAAGCGAAAGTGCTACTCCCACGCATGATTTCTGGGCACCTACAAGGAAAGACTTTAGAGCTTTTTGCCAAGATGCTCCAGCCCAAAGCAATTTTGGAAATAGGTACCTTCACTGGCTATTCTGCCATTTGCCTAGCGAGAGGATTGGCTCCAGGAGGCACGCTGCTCACCTTGGACATCAACGACGAGTTAGAAACTATGGTGCGTGGATTTTTTGAAGAAAGTGGCCTTGCCTCCCAAATCGACTACCGGCTAGGAAATGCACGGGAGCTACTTCCGGCCATTCCAGGGCCTTTTGACCTGATCTTTATCGATGCAGACAAGTACTACTACAAAGCCTACTACGACTTGGTAATCGACAAACTTCGCCCTGGAGGCATCCTACTTGCAGACAACGTACTCTGGTCGGGAAAAATCCTGGTGGAAGAAGGCCAAAAAATTGACAAAGACACCCAGGCGCTGCTGGAGTTTAACCGCATGTTGGTCGAAGATCCACGCGTAGAAGCGCTGCTTTTACCCATCCGGGATGGGCTTTTCGTGGCAAGAAAACGCTGATTTACAAAAAGGGAATCATTTTTGCTTTGTGTTGTTGCAGAAAAAAACAACAGCCCCGTACATGAAATCTCGTTCCTTTGGTCAGCTTCTATTTTTTGTCCTTTTTTTATTTGCGCAGCTTCTCCACGCCCAAATTCCCCAAGTACCCTTGGAGATGGAATTTGCAGATTTGACGCTCCGTATCCATCCTCAAGCACAGCGTGAAATCCAACTGGATGTAGATGCCTTGTACCGTAACGCTAGCTATTTTAAACTCAAAACTGACCGAGTCAACCTATACCTTCCTTTTGTGGAGCGGGAATTAAAGAGCCAAGGTGTCCCCGATGAACTGAAGTACCTCGTGATTCAAGAAAGTGGCTTGGTGGCAGATGCCGTCTCCACTTCCAATGCCGTGGGCTTTTGGCAGTTTAAGCAGGGTACCGCTGAAGAAGTGGGCCTGCGCGTAGATGCACAGGTAGACGAGCGAAAAAACATTGTAACCTCCTCACGGGGAGCTGCCATTTACCTCAAGAAACACAACAATACACTCAACAACTGGATGACCGCGATGGTCTCTTATCAAATGGGTTTGGGTGGAGCAAAAGCCTATTTTGGCACCCAATACGTCGGCAAAAAGGTGGTGGACGTAGACCGTAACACCCACTGGTATTTCAAAAAGTTTTTGGCCCACAAAATCGCCTATCAATCGGGTAGGGCCTTGTTTGCCTCTGTTCCTTCCCGCTTAATGGAGGTGGAAGTTCAGGGTCCCGCCACCCTCGGCAGCCTTGCCAAACGCTACGGGGTCACAGAAGCCCACCTAATCGAATACAATAAGTGGGCTGCAAACGGAAAAATTCCGACAGGCAGCTTTACCCTATTTTTTATAAAAGATGGAGGCATACCTGCCGAGCCAACCCAAGCTGCCGTACAACCCAGTCCTGTGACAGCTGAAGTCGCGCCAAGTAAAACTACCCCTGCATATAGCAAGGCCAACTCATTTCCTAAAATCACAGGAAATACCACCAAAGCCACACAGCCAAAGCAAATCCTCGTCAACGAGCTTGAAGGCGTCCAGGCTTCGGTAACTTCCTCCCCGAGCTCCTTTTCAACAGAAATTGGTGTCAAGGAAAAACGTTTCTTGAAGATAAACGATATGGAAGCAAATGAACGTGTAGAAAAAGGAGCCTATTACTATACTGAAAAGAAGCGTCCTAGCGCAGAAGTGGATACCCACGTCGTCCAATCAGGAGAGAGCTTATGGTCTATCTCCCAAAAGTATGGCATTCGACTGGCAGCATTGAAATCAAAAAATAGAATCAGAAAAGATACCGACCTACGTCCAGGCATGGTACTCAACCTACAAGAATCGCGAAAAAGAGGGGAAGAAATACCCGTCATCGCCACGCAAACCCCAACGAGTACCTTACCCACTCCTAGCCAACCTGAAGTGAGACCTTCTTCAGTGGAAGCAGCAAGCGCTACCTCCCAAGAACCAACGAAGCCAGCTTTCCATACGGTAAGCCCAGGTGAGACGCTATTTTCAATTTCCAAAAAATATGGCCTAACTGTATCCCAACTCAAAGAATTGAATGGTATAGGCGAACAAAACTTGATCACTGTAGGTCAAAAATTGCGTATTATCGTACGCTGATTCGACTCCTCTCCCCTGCATGCGGTATCCCCTCTTATTTCTTGTTTGGTGTTTCTTAGGTAGCTGCGCACTAGTCAACGCGCAAGACAGGAAACTCCTTCCAGACACGGTCATCATCGACCGAGATACCCTCGTTATGCTAGGCGACTCGCTCCTGATACAAGCGCCCGAGAAGGAGACCTTTTGGAAGACCGGTGGCAACTACACGCTCAATATCCAACAGGTCACGCTGAGCAACTGGGCAGCAGGGGGCACAGGTTCTTTTGCATTAAATTCGGGTGTGGCTCTATTTGCCAACTTTAAGAAAGACAGCAAGGTCTGGGATACCCAGTTGACTGTCAACTTGGGTTTCAACAGGCAGAATGACCGCGCCTATACCACCAGAAAGACAAACGATAACTTTATCTTCGTCAGCAACTACGGTCGACAACTTTCCGATCAACTGTTTCTCACTACCCAAATTGATGCCCGTACGCAGTTGGTTGCAGGCTATAAGTATACCCGCGCTGGGGGTGGAGATGCCGAAGTACGCACCAAAATCTCCGATTTACTTTCTCCTGGGTACTTACAGTCCTCCACAGGACTCAACTTTCGAAAAACATACGCAGACAAAAGCCGCCTGTCCGTCATCCTTTCCCCCTTCACTGGTCGATTTACCTTGGTGATGAACGATTCATTGAGTAGAGCGGGCGCCTTTGGGGTAGTGCTAGGCGAAAAAGTACGCGCAGAAGCGGGAATGTCTCTTGCTGTGGGTGGTGTAGACGTAGTGCTGATGGAAAATGTGACTTGGAAGGCAGACCTCAACCTATTTTCTAACTACGAACGCTTCGGCAATATGGTCGTCAACTTCAACTCACTTGTTCGGATGAAAGTCAACAAATTTATCTCCACACGCATCGAAACGGTGCTTATCTACGACGAGGAGGTACTGATCAAGCAGGACGATGGGCGTAGCAAGCAGGCCATACAACTGCAGAACTTGATCAACTTCGGGATCTCGCTCGATTTTTAAAAGTCAACCTCTAAGTCAAACTTACGCTGCAGCTCCATCAAGGCAGGATGCTTTTCCCGCAAAAACTTGAGCTTATCAGTGCTCGTGTACAGCTTCCCTTTTTCATCTGGATCCTCTTCTTGCAGCACTACCGAGATAGAAAGCTGTGTGGAACCTGAAATTTTTCTTACCATTCCGAGCAGTTCCGGCTTCATTTTGTTGGCAATATCTTCCTGAATGGATCCATGTACCAGGAGCAAAAGTTCTCCATCCGTTACGCGGATATCTTGGTTTAGAATGGCCAACTCCATGTTTTTGTTCGCTGCGCGAAACTCCTCTCTAATCGAAAAAATAACCTCATCGAGTAGGGCTTGTGTCAGTTGCACCGGCGCTGCCGTGTTGACTAAATTGGCTATTGAGGCAACTTCCTCTTCAATCGGCTGTTCGCTGGCTACTTCTTGTGGCGCTCCCGCTTTTTTGGTCAAGCCTAAGCCTCCTGGGATGGCAATCGTCCCCTTAAGTAGGCTAGTGGGAACTGTAGCCACAGGAGCCGCTTCTACCGCTGGGGAAATAGGCTGGACTACGGGAAGGGGTGCTGGGATTGGTGGTACTGGTGGTGATATTACTGGTGTAGCTACCTGCGGGGGTGGTAGGGTAGTGATTGGCGCAGCAGTTGGCTCAATCAGACTTTTTTTTTTGCCTCCCCATCGGCCAGCGTGGCCAGTCGGAAGGCATGGGAAAGCTTGGCAACTTTCATCAACGTAAGCTCTACATGAAGACGCTGATTTTTTGAGGTTTTGTAGTGGATATCGCAGTGATTGGCCAAGTTGAGCGCTGACAGCAAAAAGGAAACCGAGGCGCGGCTAGTTTGGAGTAAGTAGCGCTCCCGGGCCGACTCAGAAACTTGAAGCAATTCTACGGTAGCTTCGTCCTTGGCCACAAGAAGATCGCGTAGGTGCTCACTCAATCCCACAATAAAGTTGTGCCCATCAAAGCCCTTTTTTAGAATCTCGTCAAAAAGGAGCAGGGTAGTCGAAATATTCTCTTCGAGCAGGGCGTCTACGACTTTGAAGTAGTAGTCATAATCCAGAATGTTCAGGTTGGCAATCGTCTCTAGGTAGGTTACCTTTTTTCCTGCCGAGTAGGTGACGATCAAGTCAAACATCGATAATGCATCCCGAAGGGCACCATCTGCTTTGGTGGCAATCAGACGAAGCGCTTCTTCTTCGTAGTCCACTTCCTCCTTACCGGCAATGTACTGAAGGTGGGTAGCGATGTGTTTGATTTGAATCCGGTTGAAGTCAAATATTTGACAACGGGAGAGGATCGTTGGGATGATTTTATGTTTCTCCGTCGTAGCCAAGATAAAGATGGCGTACTTGGGTGGCTCTTCCAGGGTCTTCAAAAAGGCATTGAAGGCCGCTGTAGAGAGCATGTGCACTTCATCAATGATGTAGATTTTATACTCCCCTTTTTGGGGGGCGTAGCGCACCTGTTCTACCAGGTTGCGGATGTCGTCGACCGAGTTGTTGGAAGCCGCATCGAGTTCGTATACGTTAAATGAGGCACTATTTTGAAAGGAAACGCAAGACTCACAGCTGCCACAGGCTTCAAAGTCTTTGGTGATGGCTTCGCAGTTGATGGTTTTGGCGAGGATTCGTGCGCAGGTAGTTTTACCTACACCTCTGGGTCCGCAAAAAAGGAAGGCTTGGGCAAGGTGCTTGTTTTTGATTGCATTCTGAAGGGTAGTCGTAATGTGCTGCTGCCCAACGACACTCTTAAAATCTGCAGGTCTATATTTTCTTGCCGAAACAACGAAATTTTCCATCTCCGAAAGATATAAAAAAGTCCATATTCTTAGGTAGAGAAATTGGGGTACGGGGAAGAATTTCTTTTATACCAAAGATGAATTTAAAAGTACGAGGCATCAAGTAGGAAATATGATGGAAATAGAATGGAAATAATCCGAGCAAGCTCGGAGAAACAGGAATCCCAAGGAATATTTCACGAAGCGAAGCGGAGTATTTTTCTATCCTATTTCAACTGTATTCCCTACCTGGCACCTGCCTGCGGTAGGCAGGCCGCAAAGAAATCTAACCGCAAACAGCTCTTGCTTCTTGCCTCTTGGTTCTCGTTTCTTGCTTCTTGATACTAACTACTTGATACTTGCTTCTTGATACTTGCTTCTTGATACTTGATACTTGCTACTTGATACTCAAAAATGAACTTAATTCCCCCTACCTTTGTACTTACTCTATGGGGCTGACCGGTTTTGACAGTAGGTGTAATCATCGGGCTCGCATGCAGGCTGGAGTATGTACGGCCTTAAAAGATTCATACGAAAGACAAATGGCGAAACTTCTTACGCCATGGCTGCTTAATCTAACCTAAAAGGATAGACTGCTTAAAGGGTTGAGTTACGAGAGTGATTCCCCAGCCACATCCCACCGTGTTTTGCCTGATCGGCGCGGATCTGGGGTGTCGACTTGATCGGGATGCGGCTTGTGATGCGATTAAGCAAGTCTAAGATCAATCGCTAAGCCAAGCTCAGGTGTGTCACCCAGCATAGAATGGTCGAAAACCCAACAGGTGACTAAGCATGTAGACGGTACGGTGCTTCCTTATCTGGACGCGAGTTCGAATCTCGCCAGCTCCACTCTTCACTCAAGTCTTGAGTGAATAAAGCCCTTCAGCAAATATGCTGGAGGGCTTTTTTATTTCATCACACTACTTCTAAGTAGCTTAATAAGGGATGTTTATCGATGTCTTTAAAGAGCCTGCTCGTTTCCCTTTTCAGAAGTAATTAGCTTATCCCCCATCACGTAGTCCTTAGTACTGTTTGTCTGTAAAAATTGGT
>JBIIFN010000035.1:0-17158 GCA_044237325.1 Algoriphagus sp. | reverse complement strand
TTTTGGAGGTAGTCGATCTTGAAGTAATCGTTTTCTTCTAGGACGATTTTTACTTCGTCACCCTTTTTGAAGTAAGTCTTGTAGTCCTCCAAGGCGATGGCCTGATTGACTTTTCCTGTTGAAGCGAGAATTTTGGCAGGTACATACTCGGGTACGCCCTCTACCTTTTTCTGACGACCACGGTAGATGACCGTATAGTCTTTCATTTGAGTAGGCTTGTTGATCCAAAGCAGTACGTGCTCCTTGTTCATTTCATCCTCCCAGCTGTTGCTATAGGTCAAGCCCGACATGTTCATCGAGATCACATCCGAATAGCCAGAGCTAAACATGATGCCAATCAAAATCATCCCCAAGCCAATATGCGCCAATGAACCGCCAGCAAGCTTGAAAGTAGATTTTTTAAGCAATTTTACGAGAATCGTAGCATTAGCTACAATGGTAAACATGCCCGTCAATACGATAATCATGTATTTCCAATCGTATACTTTTGCCAGCACAATGATGGCTGTGGCAAGAAGCACAGCAACCACATAAGGCACAACGAGGGAGTCCCTCAAGGTCTTTTTATCAATTTTTTGCCACCAGAAAAACTGGCCAACAGAGGTCAGCAAAGCGAGCACTACGGCAAACCAAAGTTGAAACTTGGTATAAAATTCCACTTGATCCGCAGGAGGTGCCATGTTGGAGATACCCCCAAAGCTTTCAACCAACGCATTCCAAGCGGGGATAGAGGTAGGCAAGATTACCTGAAAAGACATCAACCCAAGTGTAACTGCTCCTAAGAAGATCCAAAACTCTCGAGAATAGGCCGAAGCTTCACGCTCCGAGGTAGGCAGATGCTTCCAAGCCCTTACGGCTAAGAAAATCGCCACCACCATGAAAAATAACAAATAGATCAGGAGCTGTCCGGACAGACCCAAATCGGTAAAAGAGTGCACCGAAGCATCACCCAAGACACCTGAACGAACTAAGAAGGTGGCATAGAGTACTAGGATGAAGCTTAAGATCACTAGCACGATGGAGGTCTTCAACGCAGTCGCGCTCTTCTTAAACGTAATCATCGTGTGGATGGAAGCCACGAGAATCAACCAAGGCACATAAACCGCATTTTCCACTGGGTCCCAGTTCCAGTACCCACCAAAATTCAGGGTGACATAGGCCCAATAAGCACCCATGATAATGCCCATACCCAAGATCATGGCCGAGAAAATCGCCCAAGGCAAGGCAGGACGGATCCATTCAGCGTATTTTTTGGTAACCAAACCGCCAATCAAGAAGGCGAAAGGCACCAAAGTAGAGGCATAGCCCAAAAACAAGGTGGGCGGGTGAATTACCATCCAAATGTTTTGCAAGAGCGGGTTGAGCCCGGTACCATCTTTCGGCACAAAATCAGGGTTCAACTTAAAAAAAGGTGCCTGCGTGGCATCGCGGAGGAGAATGAAAGGTGAACTTCCAATCTTCAGATCCCCAATCACAACGCCCAAAATCATGGAAATAAGGAAGGCCTGTACTAAAGCAAATACCACCATCACGGGTGCTTCCCAGAACTTGTTGGTATGCACCAACACCAGCCCCAAAACCACGTTCCAGAAGGCCCATAGTATAAATGCACCCTCCTGGCCTTCCCAGAAACTGGATATCATGTAGTGGACAGGGAGCGCCTTTGAACTATGGGAATAGGCGTAAAAATACTCGTAGCGCTGGTTGTAGATGATCTCAAACAGCGAAAAGGCAATCATACTTGTCGAAAGCGCATGGATATAGAAACTCACCCGGCTAAATCTTCTCCAGCTGGCCTTGTCTAGTTCATTCGCCTTGAAATACTGACTGTAAGCAAAGGCGGTTACCAAAGCACTTACAAAAGCCACTATGGTGGTCAGGTGGCCTAAATTACCCACGAAGGTATTGATCATAAGAATCTACTGGGGATAAAACTCAACATCACATTCCGGCAGCCTGCACGTCCGTTTCCTGGTATTTGGAGGGACACTTCATCAAGATTTTGTCTGCCACAAAAATCTCTTTGTTACGGTAGGAACCGATCACTACGACTTGTTCGGAACGGTGAAAATCAGCAGGAACAGGCTCGTTGTAAAACACTTTCTGGGTGGTGCCTTCGTTATCCACCAAAAGGAAGGTAAAGGAGGTTTTATCCTCTCGAACCTCAATACCAGCTACTTGACCGGCAGCATCTTTTTGCAACTTGCCAACTACGTGAATGGCCTTATCTTCTCCCTCTTCCTTCATCTCCAAGGCGGTAGCAAAGCTCTCGTAGCTGCTTGCATCTCCTATAGACGTCATGATGATCACGATCGCAATGGCGATGATTCCCAACCCAATGATATGGCCTTTTTTCATAGTCGATTTATTTTTCAGAAATGAGTTTTTCCAACTTGCTCACCTTGCGATCTGTGTGGATTACGTATCCTATCAATCCCGCAAAAACAAGCAGTACGACGCCCAGCAAAACGTAGATTTTGCCCTCTGAACGCATGAGGTCTGCCATTTCCACGGAGCTATTGCTGTAGTCAGCAGTGGTAACGGCGATTTTTTCTTGTGCCTGGGCTGCTACCGAAAGTAGCAAAAGGAAGGCTAGAGTGATTTTTTTCATCAGTTAAGCTTGTGTCAAGTTATCATCTACAGCACGTGTTACCCTACGGATTCGAATGCGAACAGTTGCGATCCAAGCGCCCAAAAGTGTCCATGCTACGATTGAGGGATAAAATACCATCCGGAGCTTGGCATCCAAATCGTAGGCATTGAAGCCCGGATTGCCCCCGTTGCCTGGGTGAAGACTGTCGGTAAGTCGAGGCAATACGAATATCAACGGTATAAAGGCTGCAAAAGCAAAAATATTATAGACCGCGGCAATTCTTCCGCGTTGTTGTGGATCGTTGAGGCTGCCCCGCAAGACGAGGTAGGCGAAATACATCAGTAGGCCAATGGCAGAAGCGTTTTGCTTTGGATCTCCACTCCAGTAATCACCCCAGGTAAATTTGGCCCAGAGCATCCCGGTAACGATACCCAACACCCCAAATAAAATCGCCGCATTGGTAAATTCTATCGCGATGTCGTCGTGCTTGAGGTCATTGCTTTTCAAGTACTTGACACTGTAGATCACCGCCACCACGAGCATCAAGATCATGCCAAACCACATGGTCACGTGGAAATACAAGGCACGAATGGTCTCGTTCAAAATAGGAAGGCGGGGAACATCCATCAACAAGCCCCCCAGAAGCGTATACAGTAAGAGTCCTACAGTAAGGATTTTCCACCACGATTGGCGCATAGCAAGGCGTTAATTTTTCCCTGCAAAAATAAGGGATATGTTCCTTAATCCCCTTCTTTTTCTAAGAAAAGGAGAAAGAGAAGTCGGTAAAAAAGAGCAGAATGGCACCTAAATAAGATATCGTCAACCGTTTATAGAATTTAACCAGGGCGTGTCTGGTGATTTTTCCACAATCCCGATTTCAATCCCTAACTTTGGGACGTGGAAATACAGAAAAAAGACATCCGAAAATTAAGTTTGACCGAGCTGGAAGAGTTCTTTCTAGCGCAGGGAGATAAAAAATTCAGGGCCAAGCAAGTGTACGAATGGCTGTGGAACAAGTCTCTAAAAAACTTTGACGAGATGAGCAATATTTCCCTTTCCACCAGAGAGCTGCTCAAAGCACATTTCATCATCAACCACATTCGGGTGGACCTGATGCAGCACAGTAGTGACGGTACCATCAAGAATGCCGTCAAACTCTTCGATGACAAAATCGTGGAGTCGGTGCTTATCCCCACCACTAAGCGGATTACGGCCTGTATTTCTTCACAGGTAGGCTGCAGCTTGGACTGCAACTTTTGTGCGACAGCACGGCTCAAAAGGATGCGCAACCTAAACTCCGACGAGATCTACGACCAGGTGGTCGCCATCAAAGAGGAAGCGGAAACCTACTTCCAGCGCCCGCTGACCAATATTGTCTTTATGGGCATGGGCGAGCCCCTGCTCAACTATGCCAACGTCATGGACGCCATCGACAAGATTACCTCGGCTGAAGGCCTGGGCATGGCTCCACGAAGAATCACGCTTTCCACCGTGGGCATCCCAAAAATGATCCGCAAAATGGCGGACGACGAGGTGAAGTTTAACCTCGCCATCTCCCTACACTCGGCCATCAACGAGACCCGCTCGCGGCTCATGCCCATCAACGAGGTCAACCCCCTGGAAGATCTCGCCGATGCGCTTTCCTACTGGTACAGCCGCACCAAAAGAAAAGTAACCTACGAATATGTGATCTGGGCAGGCATCAACGACGACGAGCGCCATGCCAAAGCCCTGGCTAAGTTTTGCAAAATCATCCCCTCCAAGGTCAACCTCATCCAGTACAACCCCATCGACGAAGGGGAATTCAGACAGGCCTCCCAAGAAGCCGTGGACTTGTACATCCGGGTGCTCGAAGGGCAGGACATCATTGCCAAGGTGCGGAAGTCTAGAGGGCAGGACATCGATGCGGCCTGTGGGCAGCTGGCCAACAAGAACGAGGTGGCTCAACTTAGTAGCACAGAAACACAGGAATAATCTTTATTGGCAACCTTCCTCCATCAAATCAGGTATACATCCTATAAATCATCTTTTTAATCCTATGCAGCACCTCATTAAGGTATTTTTTGGCCTTGCCCTCGCCACTATTTCAGTTCCTACGCTTGCACAGCAAGCCCTCCCAGACCAAGTTCAAGCCTACTTCACACGCTACCAGGAGGATTTTCCAGTTGAGAAAGCCTACCTCCACCTAGACAAATTCACCTATACCTTGGGTGAAGACTTATGGTTTAGTGCCTACCTGGTGGCTGGCGGAACCCAAGTGCCCTCGCCCCTGAGCAAGACCCTCTATGTGGATCTATTTGATGGAGATGGCCTGCTGGTTGCACAAAAAATCGTTCAGCTCGAGCAAGGGCGCGGTGCAGGAGATTTTAAGTTTCCTTCCTTCGGAAAAACAGGAAACTACCAACTCAAGGCATATACCACCTGGATGAAAAATGCTGGGGCAGATTATTACTTTTCTCAACAAGTGCGCGTGGTAGATGGCCAAGGGGGTTCCTTTCTACCCAAACTAGACGTTTTGGAGCTCCGAACAGAGGCGGGAAAAGTTCGCTATCGCATGGCCCTAGAAGGAGTTAATGCTAGCGGAGAGCCGCTGAGCAATAAAGAAGTGACTCTGAAAGCCATTGCAGGGGAAGAGGTGCTACTCACCCAAAGCCTGCAACTCAATGCACAAGGCATGGCAGAGTTTGGAATTTCTATACCAGATCGCCCTCATTCAGCACAACACCTTGCCCTCTCCTTTGAAGAGAGCAAAGAATACACAGTCACCCAAAAGGTCCAGCTCCCCTATTCCTTGGCAGCGGCCGACATCCAGTTTTTGCCGGAAGGCGGACAATGGATTATCGGAAAAAAAGCAACGGTAGCCTTTCGGGCTGTTTACCCCGATGGCACACCTGTAGCATTGACAGGAAGCCTGGAAGGCGAGGCAGAAACTGATTTTTCATCCAATGTCGCTGGCTTGGGGAAAATCGAATTTACCCCCCAAAAAGAAGAGTACGTTGCCCTCATTCGCAGCAGTAGCCATGGAGAAACACGCCGAATAGCGTTACCGAAGGCACAAGCATCCGGGCTGAGCATCCAAGTCCAGCAACCTGAAAACGGGGCCTTTATTTCTGCATTCATCCAAGGCAATGAGGTGCCTGGCAACCTACTTTTTGTGGCACATACCCGCGGAACCATCAGTTTCATGATGCAAGGCAAGCTATCCAATGGGGTCTGGGGCGTGCGGGTACCCAAGAAAAATCTACCCACAGGCATACACACCCTGGCTGTATTGGACGAGCAAGGCAGACCCTTGCTGGAACGCATGGTGTTTGTACGCAGCGATGATGCGCTGACCATTGACCTCTCAAAGGGCCATGAGCCTATGCAATCTCGTGGAAAGGTAACTTTAGGACTTACAAGCAGCGCAGCTGACAGTATTCCCTTGACAAGCCTTTCTGTGGCCGTCGTGGACCTGGACCAAGTACAAGACGAAAGCGAGACCTACGGCACGCTATTTTCTCATTTGCTGCTAAGCTCAGACCTAAAGGGTAAAATCTACCGCCCTGGGTATTATTTTAAAGACAATTCGCTAAAGGTTCGTGAAGAACTTGACCTCGTCCTGCTCACCCACGGCTGGTCACGATTTACCTGGGAGGATGTCATGAAGGGAACCTTCCCTGACCAAGGACATTATATAGAGCAGGGAATTACCATCGCTGGGAAAATCACCGAACAAACTCCCACCAAAAAAGGCTTGGGTGGTGGAAAAATCTCGGCACTTGTTGGCGAGGGAATAGAACTACTTGCTACGGAATACGGCCCAGATGGGAGCTTCTTGTTGACCGACCTCCAGTACCAGGATTCTGTGTCGGTTACACTCACTGCTGAAGACCAGCGCGCCCGAAATTTCATCAACTTGGCCATCGCTTTTCCAACCCTTCAATTCCCAGATTTGGAAGGAAGCTATCCAACAGAAATCTACTGGCCCAAGGAATTGATTGCCACGGTGCAGGAGCGAAACCTCATGCAGCAGCTGACCACAGGTGCCGAGGTAACCGACTTGGAGGCAATAACAGTGGAGGCAAATACGTTACAAGAAGAGCAAACCCAATCCCGCATGCTGTATGGCGAAGGAGATGCCTCCATCAAACCAGATGAGATCCCCGGAGGACAAGGGTTTATCAACATTTTCCAACTCATTCAAGGGCGCGTTGCGGGTGTTCGTGTCACTTTTGATGGCGTCAATGCCACCGTGCTTATCCGAGGAGTTGGCTCACTTCAAGCAGGGTTAGAACCCATGTACATGCTCAATAACGTACCCGTAGATGCTTCTACACTTGCCCAAATCAGCCCCCGAGACGTGGAAAGTGTAGAAGTGTTTAAAGACCCTTCCCGCACTGCTATTTTTGGTTCCCAAGGAGGAAATGGGGTCATCGCTGTGTATACCAAAACAGGGGCAAACATTTCCTATACTTCCGTAGGCGGTACGCTAGTGGCCAAGTACAGTGGCTACTCCACCCCACGTGTGTTTTACTCTCCCAAATACGAAGAAGGGGGAAGTAGCACTTCCCTCACCGACAAGCGCTCCACACTGTATTGGAATCCGCTACTTAAAACAGGCAAGGATGGAAAAGCAGAAGTCACGTACTATAATTCAACATCTGCCACCAAGCACCTACTTATCGTGGAAGGAATTGACCAAAAAGGAAGGCTGGGGCGTCTGGTAAAAATAGTTCAGTAACTTGTGGGGCGGAATAGGACTGCATAATTGAACCGATCGACAGCATGAAAAAATTCTTTCTTTTGGCCCTATGCCTTTTTTGCGGTGTTGGCTACCTTCAGGCACAGGAGCAGGGAGATTCCCGAGTTCACCTACTCGGTCAATATGGACTGAGGATGGAAGAGCCCGGAATAGGGGCAGGATGGGAGTATTTTTTCGCGCCAAACTTCGCCTTCATGCCTAGCTATACCCAACTTTTCCCAAGAATAGGGCGGGCAGGCAACTTCAGTGCCGACCTCAGGTACTACCTCTCCAGCGAAAAATCACAGGTCTATGTCATCACGGGCTACAGCCTCAGCAGTGAAAATTCTCAGCCTAATGCGGCAGGTACACGCCAAAATATAAGTGGAGCAAATGTGGGCGTAGGCGCAGTCATTCCTTTGACCAACTGGGTAGGACTTAGCACCGAATTTAAGTTTCAAAGCCAGGGCATACAGCAGACCTACTTCCGCTTCGGCCTGCAATTCCCAATCGGAAAATAAGGTTTGAAGTTCAGTTAACTAAACTGTGGACTGTGGACTGTTGTCAGTAAAAAATTACTTTTTGCTAAACTCAAAAAGCTTTCTTTTTTCCTCCTTGCTGAGGCCCTCGTAGCCTTTTTCGGCGATTTTATCTAAGATTTTATCGACTTCCTCCTGGCTTGTTGCGTCCTTTTTGGCCGATGCTGCTGAGGAGGCATTGCCACGAGTACTGCTATCCGCAGAAGACCTTCGGTAGCTCACTTTGGGTGAAGGACGTGAAAAAAGTCGTTCGAAAAAAAGACCCACTTTCTGAACGGCCCATCCCAAATCCCTACCTATCCTAAGCTGAACCACATACACGTAGCCAAGGAGGGCTCCTCCCAGGTGGGCGATTTCTCCACCAGCATTAGCACCTATGGAATTGGCAAACGAAAGGATAACGTAAAAGGCTGCGATGTAGACAATCTTGACGGGACCCAATAGCAGAAGGACAAAGGTTGTTTGTGGCGCCAAGGTGGCAGCTCCTACCACCACGGCATAGACACCGGCACTTGCACCAAGCATCAGCGAGGTATCCACCGATCCACTAAAGTATGGGGCCAAGTTGTAAATCAACAGGTAAAAAGCGGCTCCAAACAAGCCCCCGAGAATGTATAGGTTGGCCAGCTTTCTACTGCCCAAGTACTGATTGACCAATAGCCCAAACCAGTACAAAAAGAGCATGTTGAACAGGATGTGAAATACTCCCTCGTGCAGAAATAAGTAGGTGAGCGGTGCCCAGGGCTGGGTGGCTAGCCGAGTCAAGGATGCCGGCATCATGAGCCAGCTCATCCCTTCCTGATAGCTATCCCCAAAGCCGCTTAGGGTCAAAAATACCCGTGCAAGGAGCACCACAGAAAAGACCAGCACATTGATTGCAATCAGCTTGTAAAGACTGTTGTACTGGCGGTTAAATGCATTTTTTAAATTATCCCAAAAGCTAGAATACATATCAGTAGAAGCTATTTCTATTTCTTTTCCAGACAAATACCAGGATTGCGCCGATGACCAAGCCACTCAAGTGGGCAAAGTGGGCGACGTTATCGGTAGGGCTCGTAATCAATATATTATACACCGTGTACAGGCAGTAGAACGTAACCATGTACTTTGCCTTGATCGGTATGGGAGGAAAAAGCAAGAACAGCTGGGTATTGGGAAAGAGCATGCCGAAAGCCACCAGGATGCCGAATAAGGCCCCAGAGGCCCCCACCATGGGCTGATTTACCTCAAGCCTCAAGATGTCGTTTAGTGTATTCTCTGCCTGCTGCAGTAGTTGAGGGTCCTGAGGATTTCGGCTGTACTGGTCTACAAAATCAAAAACTTCAGGGGGAAAGTAGCCCCGATTTTCGATCACCAGACGATTGAAATACTCCGGATCGGGAGCGCTTTCGAAGGCCAGCACCTTTTCTTCTAAACTTCGGTACTGTACGAGGGTATAGCCCGAGTACAGTACTCCTGCACCCATACCGCATACCATCCAGAGGGTAAACAGTTTTTTAGGCCCTAGAAATTGCTCCAATAGCGGACCAAAGATCAGTAAGCCAAACATATTGCTTAGCAGGTGCCAGAAATCGGCATGCATAAACATATAAGAAAGGAATTGGAAGGGCTTGAACTTGGTGCTTTGGATATTGTAGAGCGCAAACCATTCATCAAGTGCGGGAAACACGAAATTGGCCACCAAAAAAACACCGATATTGATCAGCAATAAGTTTTTTACGACGGGGGTGAGGTTTCTAAACATATTATTTAGCGAAGAAGGCGTGTATGCTAGGTAAATCCAATTTCACGAAGGTTTTGTTTCCAGAAGGGGAATAGTTGGGGTTTTGGCAGGCGAAAAGTTGCCCCACCAAAGTCTCCATTTCTTGTGGATCCAGCTTTTGCCCCTTCTTCAAGGAGGATCTTTTGGCTAGGGATCGCGCAAGATTTTCTTTTTTATCGAGGGAGAGCTCGCTTTTGAAGTTTTTGTACTGCTCCAGCAGCCCTTCAAAGAGTTCCTTCTCGTTTTTCGGCTGTATGTCGGCAGGTACTCCTTGGATCACGACCGTATCTTTTCCAAACTCTTCTACCTGGAAGCCCAGGCTATGCAGCTCAGATAGCATGTCCAGCACCAAGACAAAATCTGCAGGGTTGAGTGTGAGCGTGGCAGGAAAAAGGCACTGCTGCGAAGCCCCTTGGGAGGCCTGTAGCTGCTTGGCGTAGCGCTCGTACAGAATGCGCTCGTGGGCCAGCTGCTGGTCCACAATCAACAGTCCCGTAGACATCTGGGCAACAATATAGCTCCGCTCCACTTGAAAGGTAGTACCTGTGCCCTCCGGGCCTTCGGGCCGAAGCGCAAGGGCTACTTCCCCCGCGGAGGCCCTGCTCGGAAAAGTCAATAGTTCCTGGTCCTCTTGTGAAGTAGACAGGGGCTGTACTGCCGAGGGGCCATTCCCTTCAAATAAGCGTTCCCAACCTGAGACGGATGCTTTTTGAAATTCTGGCGTATTGTAGCTTTTGTAACTGTATTCTCGATCTACATCGAGGGCCGCGTTGGGATTTTTGGTCCAGTTTTCTTGAAAGTTGACATCCATGCTGAAGTCAAGTGCCGGCATGACCTGGTGGGCACCTAAGGCTTGCTTCACTGCGGAGCGGAGGACCGCATAGACCGTACGCTCGTCTTCAAACTTAATTTCCGTCTTGGTCGGGTGCACGTTGATGTCAATCGTTGCGGGATCAATATCTAAAAACAGTACGTAGAAAGGATGCTGATCTCCTTGGATCAAGCCTTCAAAAGCCGAGCTCACCGCATGGTGGAGGTAGCTGCTTTTGATGTAGCGGTTGTTGACGAAGAAAAACTGTTCTCCCCTAGTTTTTTTGGCGTATTCGGGCTTGCCGATATAACCTTTGATGCTGAGGTGAGTCGTTTCTTCTTCACAGGGCACCAATTGATTTTGAATTCCTTTTCCAAAAATTCCTACGATGCGTTGGCTGAGTTTGCCGGGCAATAGGTTGTAGGTCTCCAGGTCTTGCTGGTACATGGAAAAAGCAATGTCGGGATAGGAAAGTGCCACGCGCTGAAACTCATCAACGATGTGACGCATCTCGACAGGGTTGGACTTTAGAAAATTTCTTCTGGCAGGCACATTAAAAAACAGGTTTTTCATGGCCACCGAGGTACCGACAGGGGCGGCGATAGGCTCCTGCTTTTTGACTTCAGAGCCTTCAATCTGAATCAGTGTGCCTACGTCGGAGGTTTCCTGTCTAGTTTTGAGTTCCACCTGCGCCACCGCAGCGATGGAGGCCATGGCTTCACCGCGAAACCCAAAGGTGCGTAGAGAAAATAGGTCTTGGGCACTGCGGATTTTGGAGGTCGCATGACGCTCAAAGCTCATTCGCGCATCGGTAGGTGACATGCCGCCGCCGTTGTCGATGACTTGGATCAACTGCTTTCCGGCGTCTTTGATTACCACCTGTACCTGCGTAGCGCCGGCGTCCACTGCATTTTCGAGCAGTTCTTTAAGCGCCGAAGCGGGGCGCTGAACTACCTCACCTGCGGCAATTTGGTTGGCAATGGCATCGGGAAGCAGCTGAATAAAATCAGGCATTTTTTCGCTTCTTAATAAACTTGAAAAAATAATAAGCACCGAATACAGCCAAAACGAAAACTCCTAGGTAGGTGAATATCTCTGGCCCTACATAAATATAGCCAAAGGCGGCGGTAACCATCGCCAGAAACAAGAAAGTTCGGATCAGCGCGGTGCCATTAAAGCTGGGATTATCTCTGGGCTTCATCCCTCGGTAGGACGAGAACGAACCCCTCAACGAGGAGGATGGTTGGGACTCTGAATACTCCCCATCTCGTTCAAGTATCCCTTCCTCCTCAAGCTCACGCTTGATTCTAGAAGTACGCTCTTCGATCTCTTCCTTGATGGGATCGTAGTACCGCGGTTTGATCGAAAAACGCTGGTAGGAGGCGGTTTTGAATATAGTAGGAAGTTTCATTAGATATTATTTTTACGAAAAAAGCGATTTTGTTTTTTAACGTTCAGCAAGAAATCCCCTTCCAAGAAATTTCTTCAGTAGAAGGAATAAAATTGAACAAGAAGTTTTACAAAGTTTAGTACCTTGAAACTTGGTCTACTTATAACCGGACTTTTGGCATACTAGAAATTTTCACCTTAGAAATCTCTAATTTTTGCCTAACAAATTTAAGTAAAAATACAGAATTAAACTTAGCGGCCTTCATGACCTCAACGCATTGGCTCTTCATTTCTTGGTTGCTTTTTTTTGGCCTTTTCCCAGTTGAAAAGCCAAACACAAGACCTACCACGTCTGACCCCTTGGAAAGTGACGCCACCGACGAACAACAACTTTGGGTAGACAGTGTATTTCATGCACTCAGCTTTGAGGAGCGGCTGGGGCAACTATTTATGGTGGCCGCCTACTCCAACAAAGATCAAAAACATGTTGACCAGATAAGTCAATTAATCAAAGACGAGAATTTAGGAGGATTGATTTTTTTTCAAGGCGGACCAAACCGCCAAGCCCGGCTTACAAACTTGTACCAAGCCCAGGCAAAAACACCTTTACTAATTGCAATGGATGCGGAATGGGGTATTGGCATGCGATTAGATTCCGTGGTAAACTTTCCAAAAGCCATGACCTTGGGTGCCATTCAAAACCCTGCTTTAATCCATGAAATGGCGACAGAAATGGCTAGGCAATTTCATCTTCTTGGGATGCATGTAAACTTCGCTCCTGTGGTGGACGTCAACTCCAATCCAGATAATCCAGTAATTGGTTACCGCGCATTTGGAGAAAATAAGGAGCGTGTTACCCAGCGGGCCATTGCTTACATGAAAGGGCTACAGGACAATGGTATCATCGCCAATGCCAAGCATTTCCCTGGCCATGGGGATACAGAAACAGATAGCCATTATACGCTTCCAGTCATTCAACATGCGGAGAAAAGAATCTGGGAAATAGACCTCTACCCTTACCAGGAACTTTTCAAGGAGAATTTGATGTCAGTGATGGTTGCCCACTTGAATGTTCCCAGTCTTAATCAGGGATCAAATTTGCCGACAAGTTTATCCAAACCGATTGTTACCGATTTATTGCAAAACAAAATGAACTTCCAAGGCCTCATTTTTACCGACGCCTTAAACATGCGAGGAGTAACAAACCAACAAAATCCCGGCGAGGTAGACTTAAAGGCTTTACTTGCTGGAAATGATGTTTTGCTTTATTCTGAAGACGTGGCAAAAGCGAAAAAGCTTATTTTGGAAGCGGTAGCACAGGGTCAAATAACTGAGCAAGAAATCAATCGTCGCGTAAAAAAGATACTAAAAGCAAAGTATTGGGCTGGCCTACATTCCTATACACCGATTGACACCTATAAAATTGCAGATCGGCTTACTACTGACAAAACGAATGAAGTCATAGAAAAACTTTACGGAGAGGCCATTACCGTAGCCGCAAACAAAGATGATCTACTTCCATTTAAAGCCTTGGATCTTAAAAAGATTGCCAGTCTAACTATTGGCGATGAAGGAGCCGTATTCAGCAACTACCTCAATCAGTATGATCAAATTGACCATTATTCACTCCCAAAGGCTTCTGGAGCAGCGGCTCAAAGTACACTAGTTAAAAAATTGGAAGCTTACGATGTAGTGGTCGTAGGTCTGATGGGGGTGACCAATAGCCCGCAGCGTGGCTTTGGTATCGCCCCGGGAGATATTGCCATGATTCGGGAATTGGAAAAGCGCCAAAAAGTGGTCACGGTCCTTTTTGGCAACACCTATGCTGCCAAGTACTTGGAGGGCCTCGAACATCTCGTGCTGGCGTATGAAAACTCCCCCTTCACCCAAAAATTGGTCCCTCAGATTTTATTTGGGGGCAGGCCTGGAAAAGGAACCTTACCCGTGACAGTCAGTGAGCAATTTTCGGAAGGAGTAGGCGGACTGATGCCTTCCCAAAACCGCCTCTCCTACGGCAGCCCGGAGAGCGTTGGCATGAGCAGCGAAAAATTGGACAAAATTGATGCTATAGCTGCGCAAATGATCGCCCAAAAAGCAGCCCCCGGCGCACGAGTGCTGGTAGTAAAAGAAAACACAGTGGTTTTTGACCGCTCCTATGGGCACTTAGACTATGAAAAATCGGCCCCCGTCACCACAGAAACGGTATACGACTTAGCCTCCATCACCAAAGTAGCTGCCACTACCCTAGCCGCGATGTTTTTGCACAGTCGAGGGGAACTAGACGTGAACAAAACGCTGGGAGATTACTTGCCTGAATTGTTGAAGACTAACAAAGGAGGCATCCTCCTCAAGGATTTGATGGCCCACGAGGCTGGACTGAAATCGTATATCCCGCATTACACCAAAACGCTCACGGCTGGCAAATGGAACCCCAACTATTACAGGGATTCTGAAACGGCAGATTTTTCAATGCCTGTTGCCAACAACATGTTTGCCAAGGAAAGTCTGCGCGATAGCCTCTGGCAATGGACCGTTCGCTCTGAGCTGCTTCCCAAGCCACACGGCTATGTTTACTCTGACTTGACCATGTATTTCCTCCAAGCCGTAGTGGAAAGGATTGTAAATCAACCCCTAGATGAATTCTTGGATCAAAATTTTTATGCACCACTTGGACTCAATAGCCTGACCTTTAAGCCCTTTGAAAAAATGCCTCTTTCACGCATTGCTCCAACAGAAAAGGACATGGGATTTAGAGGAAGACAAATTCAAGGCTATGTTCACGACCCTGGCGCTGCCATGTATGGGGGTGTAGCTGGTCACGCAGGCCTTTTTGGCACAGCCAACGACCTAGCTGTCATCCTGCAGCTCATGTTAAACAAAGGAACCTACGGGGAAATTTCCCTCCTTAGTCCTGAGACCATTGAGGCCTTTACCAAACGTCAATCCAAACTCAGCCGAAGGGGATGGGGCTGGGACAAGCCCGAACCAGAAAAAGGAAAAGGGGGCTCTGCTGGAAAGCTTGCCCCAAAAAGCACCTTCGGACACACCGGATTTACGGGTACGACTGTGTGGGCAGACCCAGAAAACAACCTCACTTACATATTCCTTTCCAACCGGGTATACCCCAATGCAGATAACACTATTCTGCTAGACAAAGGCTTCCGCACGCAAATCCACGACCTGATCTACGAAGCGATAGAGAAGAAATAAGCGAAGCCCGACAAAAAGGAATGGGAACGAAATTAGAGACCAAACACCTTGGAAATTGCATCCTATAACTAGCAAGACTACTTCGTCAGCGAAACGCTACTATCCGCCCTACCGCCTAGCGTTTAATTTGCCTTGATTTCAATTACCTTAAACTCAGTACGCCGGTTGGTCTGGTGCTCCTCTTCCGTTTGCGCATTGGGGATAATCAACTGGGTTTCGCCATAGCCCTTGGCCACGAGGCGATCGCTAGCGATACCCTGCGAAACCAGGTAGTCTACTGCAGCCTGGGCACGCTGCTGAGAGAGCGTTAGGTTATAGTCATCACTAGATCTCGAGTCTGTGTGAGAACTCAACTCAATGCGAATGGTTGGATTGTCCTTGAGGATTTTTACCAACTTGTCTAGTTCGGCGGAAGCATCGTTACGGATGTCTGCCTTAGCCAAGTCGTAATAAATATTATCGAGGACAATCGATTTTTCTAAAATGAGCTGATCCAAAATCACCGTAGTGTCTAGTGTGATATTGGTGACTTCTTGCACGAGGGTGGCCAAATCAGGAGTTTTTCCTTTGGTGGTGTAAGAGAAGGACTTGGAAAAATACCCGCTTCTTGATGCGATGATGCTGTATTCCGAATCAGGAGATAACGTAAAGCGTACCCTACCCTGCGCGTTGGAAAGGTCTCCATCAAGCTGTTTCTTATCAGTACCATACAGGACTACGCGAGTTTGCGGTAAAACTTGCGCTGTTCCTCCGGATTTGACTTCTTTGGTAAACACGTTCAACAACACATTGACCACCTTGGGTTTGGGCGTTTTGTCTTCGAAAAAGTAGAGGTCATCGTCCCCTTTTCCACCTTCCCTATTGGAGGAGATGAAGCCCTCCTTTGGGTAGTTGGTGAAAAAGATGCCAAAGTCATCTCCGGCACTGTTGAAATTTTTTCCCAGGTTGGAAACCACCTGCTTGCCGTCCTGATTTTTTTCAGCAACAAAGAGGTCCAACTTACCAAAGCCTGGATGCCCGTCTGAGGCAAAGAAAAATTTTCCGTCCTTAGTAGCTCTAGGAAAAAGCTCGTTTCCGGCAGTATTGATTGTAGGGCCAAGGTTGACTGCATTACCAAAATCCCCATTGGCAAGCTTGGTTGCCTTGTACAAATCTATGCCACCGTAGCCCCCTGGTCGGTTTGAGGCAAAATAAAGTTCGCTCCCATCCACACTGAATGCTGGGGTAGAGTTCCACCAGCTATCCTCCTCATTGAGTGGCATCCAAATCGGTTGCGTAAATCCTGCTCCTCGGAAATAGGAGACGAAAAGGGTGGTTTCGGGATAGTCTTTGGCTGAAGTAGAATTGCCCCGCGCATAGATGAGCGTATTTCCGTCTGGACTGATGGCGAGCGCTGCTTGGTTGAGCCCATCTTCATTTTGAAATTCAGGCAAGGGCTGTACCCCTGCTGCATCCACGCGAAGTCCTTCTGCACGGGCACGAAAGAGCTGGTGATAAGGCGTACCTGTAGCAGCGTATAGCTTGGAAGAGGCTCTTCCGGAGGTGAAATAGAGAAAATTTTCACTCACCACAGGTGCATAGTCGGCACCAGCAGTATTGAGTTCCTGGTAGTTTAGCAGCTGATAATTGGGGAAATACTCGGAAATACCTTCCGCAGCAGGTAGGGAAGCCAGTTCTTTGTTGACCCGTGCCATCAGCTGATCAGCCGAAACATAGCCTTTTGCTGCTTCAAAAGCGGCTCTAGCCTCTGCTATTTTTTGATTGGCCTTGAGACTTTGGCCTAGGTAAAAGTAACTGTCAAAGGTGGGTTCTTTCGCCACTAGCGCTTGGTAATGCGGGGTAGCAGCTTCTATTCGATTGGAGAGGCGGTAGCTCTCTGCTAGCACTTGTCGGGCACGAAGGTTGGTCGAGTCCTTGGCCAAAACCTCCGCAAAAGTACCGATGGCATACTGGTATTGACCCGAAAGGAACTGTTCATTTCCTTTTTCCACGAGGCTTTTGCATGCGCCCAACAGGAGGACGAAGAAAAGGGCTAGAGGCAAAAAATTTAATTTCATCGGACAGCAAGTGAAGTCTACTGGTGAATATGGGGAATTAATTTGGAAAATATCTGCTCAACCAGCTTTTAAGC
>JBIIFN010000034.1:0-17281 GCA_044237325.1 Algoriphagus sp. | reverse complement strand
GATCATTTTCCTTCGGAAACTCAGGAAATAATTTAGCCAGCTTGGCATTCCCTAAGATTTTTTTGAGGTTGCTGTATTCCAAATCCCGATCTCCAACCAGCATGTCGGACATGTACTTAAGCAGTAGCAGAGATTTGTAGGCTGACCAGTGCTCTGGTCGGTAGTTCAAGATTTTGTACTCTACTGGAAGGCGTGCATCAGTCAATTGGTCAATGTACTGGTTGACACCATCTGAATAGGCTTCTACCAAGGCCAAGGTGGCAGGGTCTTTTTCTTTCAAATACTTAATTCCCTGCTCCGCACCGTAAGCCAATCCCTTTCTTCTGGTCATTCGATCGAGCTCCAACGCCATGGGACCCACAATTTCAGAAACCCTTCCTCCTGCGGCGAGCGTCTGAAATTCCATCTGCCACAAGCGGTGTTTGGCAGTGATATAGCCTTGCGCACGGTAGAGATCAAGCTCGTTTTCAGCATAGATATGCGGGATAAGCTGCTCGTCGTACACCACTTCTACTGGGGCGCTCAGCTGCTCCAAGGAAAGTGTTTCTTCTGCAAGCTGGTCTTCGCTGAAGGAATTTTGCCAAAACCCATGATTAGGATCAAGTAAGGGAGCAAGCGGAGGCACTTGGCCAAAAGGCAAGGACACCAGTACCCCAAGAGCACAAGTTAGTACGAGGGTGAGAAGGAATGGAAGGTATTTCATGGCAACGTCCGTGTATGGGAAATGGCTGATGTGAGTAAAATCTCCTTGAAACTAAGGAAATTTTAAAGTCAAAAAAAATCCCCAACCGGTGGGCCGAGGATTTGATTCGAAGTAAGCGGAAAATAGCCTTTATTGTATGGCTATTGGAAGAGACAATTTTTCCCAACGGATCACCAATCCTGGTGATTCCACGTCTATGGTTAAATTTTCCTGGGAGCTAGTTCCCCACTGAGGCTGAACTTCTACCCGTAACACGTCATTTTTTTCGTTGTGCTGGAAATGTCCATGCTCTAGGTTCCAATCGGAGTTGAAGATGACCGTCCAGGCACCGGATTCTTTAGGGATGGTGAAGAGGGAATATTTACCAGCCGCAAGGGGCTTACCTTCTACCGTGATTCCTTCAGCTAGATCGATGTAGGTGGCCTCATTGGCACCTGTTCTCCAAACCACATTATAAGGAACTAGGTCACCCCAGATGGTTCGGCCTTTCACAGCAGGAGATCCGTATTGTACTTTTATTGTTTTGCCACCAGCCTTACCTTCTTTGGTGGTAAGTGGGCTTGGGCGTTTCTCAGTTGAACTTTCATCGGTTTGTTCTTCAGTATCCGAAGTTGCTGTATCGGCAGACTTTGGCTGGCATCCCATCACAAAAAGGAAGGCAAATACCAACATGGAATAGGCGTAAGGCTTGTTCATAGGTAGTGATGTTTTTGAGCGAATGATTAAGTAAAAATAGTAGAAACAATAGAAAAGTAAAGACTTCAATATACGAATAAGGCGCTCAATTTGTTGAAGAAATAAACTACTGATTTTTGGTTTAGCACTTTTGCTGGGTAAAAAAATAAAGAAGTGCTTTGAATCCGGTAGAAAATCAGGGGGAACCAAAGGCTACCTTTTCTTCTGAGCGGCAGGAGCTATTCTGTAAGGCGTAGGTTTGGCTCGAAAAAAACTACCTAACTAAGCTCTTTTCGCCTCTTTTGAGTATCGATCAAGCCTACCTAACTCAGAAAAAGAAGGGCAACACCTACTTTTTGGTTAAAATTTTCTCATTTTTGGCTTCCAAACCGAACCTATCACTTCTGAAGTTATAGCATGAAATTCCTTACCGGGCTAGTTGTTTTCCTAAGCCTTCTCGTCTTTTCGAGCGTTTTCATTTCGCCAGAAGTATTCCCTTACGCAGGCCTACTCCCCTTTCTGATTCCTATTGCCCTGCTGGTCAACCTATTTTTATTTTTTGTGCTCGCACTTGCCTGGCGAAGACTGGCCTTCTTCCCGCTACTATGCTTGGCCTTGGGCTATAAATTTTTTCTAATCACGGTACAGTTGCATCCCAAAAACGAGGAGGCCACCGGACTAAAGGTGCTGACCTACAATGCCCGACTTTTCAACTACAAAAACCCACCAGTGGGCACCGATGAATCAAGCGTTTTTTCCTGGCTCAATGAACACCCTGCAGAGATCAAAGTCATCCAAGAATTTTACCAAGACTATACCATCGCAGGTAAAAATGCGCTTAAACTTTTGAGTAGGGACGGGGAACTGGATTACAGCTACCATGCCCTCCAAGGAGATGCAAAAAAGAGGTCATATGGCATGGCTATTTTCTCTAGGTACCCCATTGTCAATGAAGGGATTGTGTTTGATGAGCAAAATAGTAACGGAGCAATTTTTGCAGACGTGCAAGTAGGAAAAGACACCCTACGCGTATACAATGTGCACTTGGCATCGATGTCCATCGAAGCAGAAGCCTTTGAAAATTACGATAGCGCCAAACAAATCTACAAGCAGACCATCGGAAAACTTCACCAAGGAAGCTTGCAGCGAGCCAAGCAAATGAATATCCTGGAGGAGCACTTTAGCAACAGTCCTCACCCGGTCATCTTGATGGGTGATCTCAACGAGCTGCCCTACTCTAATGCCTATTTTAGGCTAAGCAAAACCCTCCAAAACGCTTTCGAGCTGGCAGGAAGAGGCTTTGGCTTTACCTTCAACCGCATCCTCTTTTTTCTCCGTATAGACCATATCTTTTCCTCGCCGGCATTGACACCGGTACAGTTTACCACCCACAGAGAAGTAGACTATTCGGACCACTATCCCCTCTCCGCCACCTTCACTTGGGAAGGGTTTGAACCCTAAGCATTTTTTGCTTCAGGTCTCTAAATCTCAATCAAAACAAGTGGATTTCTTATCGAAAAAATAGGGCTATTTCCTATCTTGCACCCGCAGCAAAAACCCCGCCTCTATGCAACAATACCACGAGCTGATGCAGCGCATCCTTTCTGAAGGTGTGAAAAAAACCGACCGTACTGGCACTGGAACCCTCAGTGTTTTTGGCCACCAGATGCGATTCAACCTCGCCGATGGCTTTCCGGTGGTAACCACCAAAAAAGTACACCTGCGCTCCATCATCATCGAACTGCTATGGTTTCTCAAAGGTGAGTCCAATATCAGCTGGCTCAAGGAAAATGGGGTGTCTATTTGGGACGAATGGGCAGATGAAAATGGTGACCTTGGCCCCGTATACGGCTACCAATGGAGACATTGGCCTGACGGAAAAGGAGGCGAAATCGATCAGATTAAAAACCTCATCCACCAAATCAAAACCAAGCCGGATAGCAGAAGGCACCTTGTAAGTGCATGGAACGTGGCCAATGTGGACGAGATGGCACTTCCACCCTGCCACACACTCTTCCAGTTTTATGTAGCCGATGGCAAACTTTCCTGCCAGCTATACCAAAGAAGTGCCGACGTATTTCTCGGCGTACCTTTTAACATCGCCTCCTACGCACTCTTTACACTAATGGTGGCGCAGGTATGCGGACTGCAGCCGGGAGAATTCATCCATACCTTTGGCGATGCGCACCTGTACCTCAACCACCTGGAGCAAACCAACCTGCAACTAAGCCGAGAGCTACGTCCGCTACCTACCATGAAAATCAATCCGGCAGTGACCGATATCTTCGCGTTCACCTACGAGGACTTTGAATTGCTAAACTACGATCCACACCCACACATCAAAGCTCCCGTAGCCATCTAAGGAAAGGAAAGAATAAACCATCAGACTTACCTTACCTGGCGGAAAATCTACAAGCCTATACTCGATTTTGACCCAACAAAAAGCCCCCAAGAAGTTTTGACTTTCTTGGGGGCTTTTGCATTGAGCGGCTAGCTTAGTTGCCTAGCTCGTACTTGAGTGTTCTCCCTTTTTCTACTGCAGGAAGTCCTTCGCTCATCCAAAGAGGTGCAGGGGCTCCTTTCAAGTAATGGTCGAAAAACTGACTTAAACGTATGGAAAGGTCCTTGGCGTTTTTACGCTGCACCAAGTTATGGTCCTCTCCATTGTACTGCAATAGCCAAGCGGGCTTGTTGAGTCGCTTTAGCGCCATAAACATCTCGATGCCTTGGTACCAGGGCACAGAGCCATCGGCATCGTTATGCATGATCAGCACGGGGGTATTTACCCGGTCCATGGTGAACAATGGCGAATTTTCGAGATAGTACAGCGGCTTTTCCCAAAGGGTACCGCCGATACGCGACTGAGTTTGCTCGTATTGAAACATGCGGCTCATGCCTGTTCCCCAACGAATGCCACCATAGGCCGAGGTCATGTTGACCACTGGAGCACCAGCTCCTGCCGCCTTAAACAAGTTGGTTCGTGTCATCAGATAAGCTACCTGATACCCTCCCCAGCTTTGACCTTGGATCGCCATGTTTTCGGCATCTATACCTCCTTGGGAAATAACTGCTTGTACTCCAGGCATAATGCAATCGTAGGCACTTGGTCCCGGTAGACCTAGGTCGTACTTGATATCCGGAACAAAAACCACATAATCGTTACTTACAAAATAAGGAATATTGATGGTGGATCTGCTGGGTGCAGGTGCACGGTAATTGTGCAGCGTCTCGCTATTTCGCTCGTAGAAATACACCATCATTGGGAATTTTTTCACTCCATCAAATCCTTCTGGCGTAAACAAAAGCCCTTGGAGTGGAGTGCCGTCTTGAGCTAGATAGGATACCAACTTGACATTACCCCACTTGACACCAGCTTGCTGGGGATTGAGCGCTGATGCCTTTACCAAAGAAGAAAAAGTCAAGTCACTTAAGTAGAGATCAGGACTATCCTTGTAGGTTGATCGACGGAAAAGGAGTTGTGAGGAGTTTTCAGCCTTCCGAATTCCATAATTGAGGTGATCGGTGAATAACAACTCTTTAGGGATGCCTTTGCCTTGGTAGTTGGCAGAATAGAATCCACTTTTCTTGTTCACTTCATCAAAACCCGACAGAATGAGTGGCTCTTTGGGGTCGATAGCTACTTCATCCACTTTCAAACGTTCTCTACGGAAAGAATTTTGTGTCCTTCGTCCTTCTCCCCCAGTAAGGTTTTGTGCGGTAGCAGGATTTCGGGGATCCACTTTCCACAAATCAAAACGGTCATTGATCAGAAAAGAAGCATCACCTTCCAGCCATCCTGCTGCACCATAACTACTTGGCAAGGAGGGGGAATCGTGTATTTCATCGTAAAAGGCTACGGGAATTGCGGCAGTCAAGTTGATTTTTGCTTTGGCTTTTAGGTCATAGGCCACCCAGGCGCTGTCGCGTGCATCGTACCAGTAAGCATAGGCTCCACCGGGGGAAAGTCGAGCAGCTCCTGCCGCATTTTTTTCGATAAGCTCTTTCTTGCCCGTCTTCAGATCAAGCAGGTAGAGGTCTCTACCCAACTGAATATCCCAACTGTAGTTTTTTCGGTAAGGAGCATCGGTAGATGCCAAGGCAATGTCTTTGGTGATTTTGTTTTCCAACTGCACATCATCTACCTCGGGTGTGCCCAGCTGTACCAGCTGCTGAGTAGCGAGGTTCAATACGGCCAAAAAGCTCTTTTTTTCTTCCTGAGCTTTGTTTTTGAGTTGCATGGGCTGGATCTCATCGTCCTCCCAACCCCAAATATCCAAGCTCACGCGGTCCTCATCTAGGAGGCTGCTATCGCTTTCGTAGACATAGTCGCGATAGTCTTGGGCTACGCCAAAAAATAGGCGGCCTTCTTCTTCCGAAAAGCGGAGCGAAGCATCTGGGCTGATACGGCTTTGAGGCAAGGTCAGTTTAGCTTTATCAAGCTGTATGGCCATCTGCTGCTTTTTGAGGTCATAGACAAAAAGCTGGTGCACAGGCTTTTTTGCTTTTAGCGAGTCGGGCGTCGCAACAAAGGCCATGAAGGCTGACTTGGGCGAAAAGGTCATGCGCGCATAGGTGGTCATTTTTTCATGAACCAAACGGCTCTCCCCTGTGGCAAGGTTGAGTAGGTGAAGAGCAGCATTGTTTTGCTTTTCCTCTTCGGCCAGCAGGTAGTACAAGTAGTCTCCTTCGGGAGCAAAGCTATACGACTTGACACGGTCAAACTCCCAGGACTTGGTCCCGTCCAGTGATCTGACCAATAGCTTGGTGCCGTCCGTTTTCTTTGGCTTCTCAACTTTCTTGGTGGAGTCGGACGCGGCGGCATCTTTGGCAGGTGCTTTTTTTGCCAGCTCCTTCTCCAAGTGAATTGCTATCCAGCTACCTTTTTCGGTAGGCGTCGCAAATGACTTTACACGAGCAAACTTCTCGAGTTTGCCGGAGGCCAAGTGCAGAATAAATAGGCTATCCTTGGGCAGGTCGTCTCCTTTTTTCTTTTTGAGTTTCAAGGCATAGACCGAGTCCTTCTGCGCGGAAATTTTTCCTACCGCAAAAGCATCGTCCGGTGTAAAAAGAAAGCCATTACCTCGAGGGATACGCGTCTTTTGTGTTGGGGATTTGAAAGGGAAGATTTCTAGTCGCCCATCTCCATCCTGAGGGGAGATTTGGTAGCCGACGTAGGCACCGTTTTTAGTGATTTTCTCCGAAGAAAGGCTTTCCCATCCGTCGTAATCTGCATGGGTGAGCGCGCGTTTTTGCTGTGCTAGCACAGGCTGAGACAAGAGTCCCAAGGCCAGTAGCCAGGCCAGTCGTTTTACTAGTTGGATCATGAAACCGTATTAATTAGCTAGGGTGAATTCTTTTTCAATGGCTCCTCCTCGGGTCGAGGAAAGCTTTATTTTTCCTTTAATGGCAGCCGATCCCTGAACTTTTACTAGGAAGGTAGCCGTCTTCTTCTCTCCTACTCCGGTATAACCCGCATAGATCGTCTTGTCATACAAGTTGGGTGTAAGGATCCGTACTGTGGCTGCCTCGTCACCTTTTAGGAGTTCTTTGTCAAACTCAAGCGACACACGGTCTTCCTGTACAATCTTTACCAATTTGGCCTGCTCAAGGGCCACAGGCAGTTTACCAGTATTGGTCCAAGTCAAGGTGACCTCGTATTCTCCAGCGCTGCGTTGCTTTACTTTCAGATCGTTGACAGTAAGCTGTGGGAGGCGTTTGGCCATGGCCAAATTAAACAGGGCCTGCTTTTTGGCCCAATCCTCGAGCTGCCAAGGAGGACCATTTTGTCCAAAGAATTTGGGATGGAAACCCCCGATTTCAACCTCTCCGAGTTCGGGATGTATCATTGGCGTCCAAGCCTTGAAGCCCTTGCTACCATTGACCTCATCGTCCCAGCGCAATCCATCGTAGTCATCGTAGATGCCATCGCCATCGTAATCTTTCATGGCGCCATTGTTCCAAAGTTCGTCCCCGTACCAAATGCTGCCGTAATAGAAGTAGCCAAAGTCTGGACCGTGTCCGAATAGTGGCTCCGGCTTCAGCGGGTCGCCTGTCATGGAGTTGACCTTGTAGCGTGTGGCGTACGTTTCGTAAACATCCCCTGCCCAAGGATAGGCGGTGAAGGAAAGACCAAGTTGATCCATCTCCTTATAGATAGCCAAATCTTGCGGGTACATGCGCTCCTCACTTTTGGAGGTGGACGGTGGGCGAAGGTGCATGGGTACGCGGGTATCCATGGAGTTGACCACCGAAATATTGGGGTGACTGAGCATCCAGAGCACGGTGGAACGGGATTCTATTTCAGAAAGCGGGTATTCGCCTGCGCCAAATTGGGTATAACCACGACCCGTAAGGTCGCCAGCGGTGTTAGGCCGCCAGTTTTCTGGGTAATTTCGGTGTAGATCAAGTCCTCCGATGCCATCTTCATTGTACTTACCGTCCTTATCGTTATCAATACCTTCCGAGTACATCAGGTAGTCACCCTTGCCCGCAAAGGTTTGGTTCATTAAGCGTCCTTTTGGATCTTTTGGATCCAAAACAAAGTTGGCTTTCTCCTTCTCTTCTGGGGTCACGGCTTTTTTTCGAATCTGGTACATGATTCCGTCACCATCCAAATCCTCTTCTGGATCTTCATCCACCAATCCATCCCGATCCGTATCGTGGGGACGCACCGTGCTACGGTTGCGCTGGGCGGTAAACAGGTACATATTGGAGCCGTCAGGATTATTTTGAGGACGCAGGTAGATGACTTTGCTGTCAATCAAGGCCGTGATCTCCGGGTCCTTACCGTAGTTTTCTAGGAGGTGCTTGGTGAGCCAAAGCACAGATTCACTGGCGGTGATTTCTCCCGAGTGGCGCCCACCTTCAAAGTAGGCGGCTGGCTTGTCCGTGTCTTTTCCTGTGGATTTGTTGGTGATGGCCATCTGGTAGATCGGTCTACCCTCAAAAGACTGTTCCACCACATAAAGCTCTACTAGGTTGGGAAACTGCTTAGCCCAAGTTTCGTACCAGTGGTACATCACGTCTACGGTATGGTACTTCGTAAAATCGAGCGTTGCACCAGGCGTGTACTCTACCTCTGGAAATACCTCCTTTTTAAAAAAAGAGCTGCCATGTCGCTCACCTGAAACCAGGTAATGGGCCAATTTGGTGTTTTTTTCAGGAAAGGGCTTTTCGGCCACAAAGGGCTTCACCTGTGCTTGCAGGGCTATACCGAGCAAGAAGGAAAGGAAAAGGAGGGATTGTTTTTTCATCGGAGAGATCTTTAGGTAGCTAAAAATAAGGAGCTATGCCGAAGTCACGCCAACCACTCACAAAAAAAGAAGGATAAATACGTGGGTTTAGGCAAACAAAAAGGTCTTGCCAAAGACAAGACCCTTTTCAGAATATAAACCCAAATATAACTTTAGAGATTAAAAGTTTCTTTTTGATGAAAATCGAATCTTTCGCTTTAGATGGCCGAACGATTGATTAATTACCTGTAAACCTAATTGGCCAAATTTTTATTTGGCTACAGTACAGAAATCCAAAGTAAATGGAATAATTGCAAAATTGCAAATTGAAAAAATAATTTTGTAATATTTTAAACAATCTATAATTTGATGCCGTATTTATTACAAATCATCTAAATCCTTCACCCCAAAATGGACAAAATTTTAGATTTCGATAACGTAGACCTGAAAATCCTCTCCCTGTTAAACGAAGACGCGAAGACACCTTACACGGAAATTGCCAAAAAAGTATTCGTTTCTTCGGGAACGGTGCACGTGCGCATGAAGAAATTGGAGGACATGGGCGTGGTAAAAAGCGCTACACTCAACATTGACTTCTCCAAGTTGGGCTACGACATTTCCGCATTCTTGGGTATTTACCTCGAAAAAAGCTCCTTATACGATACCGTCATTGATAAGCTTAAGGGAATTGCCGAAGTGGTAAGTGCCTACTACACTACTGGCAATTACTCGATATTTGCAAAAATCATCTGCCGGGATACCAATCACCTACGTTTGGTACTGGACAAAATCCAAAAAGTAGATGGGATCGACCGTACGGAAACACTAATCGTCTTGGAAGAAAGCATCAACCGTCCGATACAGTTTTTTGACAAGGAGAAATAACTCTATTTGGATTAAATCTAAATTAATAAAAGAGGCTGTTCTGCTTGAAAAAACTATAAAACGCGAAGAAAATTCTTCGCGTTTTTTTATTCTCTTAGTTCATTCGTTATCAGTTTCTTAGGTAGGGATTGCTAGAAACTTTTGGTAGACTATTTAGAATTTTGATAGGCCCACGAACATATTTTTTTGTTTGAATGTTGTACCTTTGTGACCAAAGTATAATTAGTCTAAATAACTCAGTACATGAGCAAAGACAACCAAATTTTAGAAGACCTAACCTCCAAGGAGTATGAGCATGGATGGTCGGTCAATTTCGAGGCAGATGAAGCCCCGATCGGGCTCAATGAAGATATAATTCGATGGATTTCCGCCAAAAAAGAAGAGCCCCTTTGGCTACTTGAGTGGCGTTTAAAAGCATTCAAAACTTGGCAAGCAATGACGGAGCCCACCTGGGCCAACGTCCATTACCCAAAAATAGACTTACAAAGCCTTCGTTACTATTCCGCTCCTAAGCTAAGTAACAAACCTAAAAGTCTAGACGAAGTTGATCCCGAATTGATTGCCATTTACGAGCGATTGGGTATCAACCTCAACGAACAAAAAAAGCTTCAAGGAATCGCAATTGACGCGGTATTGGATTCAGTTTCCGTAGCCACTACTTTTAAAGATACGCTAGGAAAGCTAGGCATCGTATTTTGCTCTTTCAGTGAGGCGGTAAAAGAGCATCCTGAACTCATCCAGAAATACTTGGGTACCGTGGTACCCATGACAGACAACTACTACGCGGCACTCAATGCTGCTGTATTTTCCGACGGATCCTTCTGCTACATCCCCAAAGGTGTACGTTGCCCAATGGAATTGTCCACCTACTTCCGAATTAATGCGGCCAACACAGGTCAGTTTGAGCGAACCTTGATTGTAGCCGACGAATCTTCCTACGTATCCTACTTGGAAGGTTGCACCGCTCCTCAGCGGGATGAAAACCAACTCCATGCAGCGGTAGTAGAAATCTACGCTGCGGCCCATGCTGAAGTGAAATACTCCACGGTTCAAAACTGGTTCCCTGGAGATAAGGATGGCAAAGGTGGTATTTTCAACTTTGTGACCAAGCGTGGCATCTGCGCTGGCGATCATTCAAAAATCTCTTGGACGCAGGTAGAAACAGGTTCAGCAGTAACCTGGAAATACCCTTCCTGCATCTTGAAAGGGGACTATTCTATTGGTGAATTTTACTCCGTAGCGGTAACCAACAACTACCAGCAGGCCGATACCGGTACTAAAATGATTCATATTGGTAAAAACACCAAGTCAAGAATCGTATCCAAAGGAATCTCTGCAGGAAAATCTCAAAATTCCTATCGTGGTCAAGTACAAGTGATGAAGCGCGCGCACAATGCACGCAATTTCTCACAATGTGACTCCCTACTGATGGGCGACCAATGTGGTGCGCATACTTTCCCTTACATCGATATTGCCAATTCTTCTGCTAAAGTAGAACACGAAGCGACGACATCTAAGATTGGTGCAGATCAGCTATTTTACTGCAACCAGCGGGGTATCGCTACCGAAGATGCTGTAGCCTTGATTGTCAACGGCTATGCGAAGGAAGTGCTCAACCAGCTGCCGATGGAGTTTGCCGTTGAAGCACAAAAATTACTGGCACTTACCTTGGAAGGTTCTGTAGGTTAACCTACCGCGGTAGATTAACCCGAGCTTATCCTTTACAACTTGAAATACATTACATCATGCTATCTATAAAAAACCTCCACGCCTCCATCGAAGGAACACCCATCCTAAGAGGCATCAACTTGGAAGTTAATGCAGGGGAAGTTCATGCAATCATGGGCCCCAACGGTTCCGGCAAATCTACCCTAGCTTCTGTCCTCGCAGGCAGAGAAGAATACGAAGTCACCGAGGGAGAAGTCTTCTTTCAAGGAAAAGAACTCCTTTCGCTCTCCCCAGAAGACAGAGCAAGAGAAGGCGTATTTCTAGCTTTCCAGTACCCGATCGAAATTCCTGGGGTGTCTACCACCAACTTTCTGCGGACTGCCCTCAACCAAGTGCGTGAGTACCGCGGCCAAGCTCCTTTGGATGCAGTGAAGTTTCTTTCACTAATGAAAGAAAAAATGGCGCTGGTAGAAATCGACCAAAAACTACTCAGCCGCTCTCTCAACGAAGGTTTTTCCGGAGGAGAGAAAAAAAGAAATGAAATCTTCCAGATGGCCATGCTCGAGCCCGTGCTTTCTATCTTGGATGAAACAGACTCCGGACTAGACATCGATGCGCTTCGTATCGTCTCCAATGGGGTAAATAAATTGAAATCTGAAAAGACGGCAACCATTGTCGTAACCCACTACCAGCGCTTGCTCGACTATATTGTTCCTGATTTTGTACACGTACTATACAAAGGACAAATTGTGAAGTCTGGAACGAAGGAACTTGCCTTGGAACTTGAAGAAAAAGGCTACGATTGGATCAAAGAAGAAGTTGACGCCACTGCCACCCGCTGATCCCAACCCACGCAACCCCATGAGTACCTTGACTACACAAGATTCGTTTCCCAAGCTTTTTGATGCTGCGCCCAAAAGCTTTGCTCCCCTACGCCAGTTGGCGAAGGAAAGCTTCCTTGCTCAGGGACTTCCCGGCGCAAAGGCGGAGGAATACAAGTTTACGCCGATCACCAAAAAACTGGAGAGCAGCCTAACGGATATCTCCCCTGCCCTGCCCTTCGCCATCAGTGCTGAAGAGGTAAAGGCAGCTATTTTTGATGACTTCGAAGGCCAGGTGATTGTTTTTGCCAACGGCTACTTTCAACCACAGCTATCCTCCATTGGAGACGGAATAACTATTAGTACCCTTTCCAATCAAGCAAACACGCCATTGGGAAGCATTGCTAAGGTGGAAAAAGATCCCTTTACAGCACTGAACCAAGCGACATTTTCCGAAGGAATATTCTTTTCCCTTCCAAAAAACACGCAGTTGGAGCAGCCTATCCTTCTTTTGCAGTTTCACAAAGCCGAAGGCGGTCAGGTGATTAGCCCAAGGATATGGATTGAGGCGGGAGATTTTTCACAAGCGACGTTCATTGACCATAGCGTCAGCTTGGGTGAGCAGCCCTACTTCGTCAACAAGGTAGTTGAAATCAAAGGAGGCATAAATACCCACCTTAGCTACCTCAGGTTGCAACAAGAAAATAACCGTACTATCGAGGTATCCAACCTGGAAACGGATATCCAAAAAGACGCCCAGTTTACTTCGATTAACATTTCCCTTTCCGGGGATATGGTTCGCAATAACCTGACGCTTAACCTCTTGGGTAGCAATTCGGTTGGCAATATGTTTGGCATCTATTTGCTCAATGGCAAGACCCACGTGGACAACCACACCAACGTGGACCATACCTTTCCTCATGCTGAATCCCACGAACTGTACAAGGGTATCCTTGCTGACCAGAGCCGAGGAGTGTTTAACGGGAAAATATTTGTACGCCAGGCAGCTCAAAAAACGAATGCCTTCCAACAAAATAACAATATCCTGCTTTCTGACGATGCCATCGTCAACACCAAACCTCAACTAGAGATTTGGGCTGATGATGTCAAATGCTCGCACGGCTGTACCGTTGGTCAACTCGACGAGGAAGCCCTCTTCTACTTACAGGCTCGTGGAATCGATAAAATCACTTCTAAAGGACTGCTTCTCTATGCCTTTGCCGGTGAGGTCCTAGACAAAATCGAGTGTGATAGCTTCAGAAACCACATTGTGACCCAGATCCAAGAACGATTAGGCAGTAAATTTTAATTTATGGCCATCCAAGTAGCCTATATCAGAAGCCTTTTCCCCATACTTCACCAAGAAGTAAACGGTAAGCCTTTGATTTATTTGGACAACGCTGCCACCACACAAAAACCACGAGCTGTGTTGGATGTCTTGACTCGCTATTACGAAAAAGACAACGCCAATATCCACCGAGGTGCGCATACCCTCGCCGATCGTGCTACCAAACAATACGAAGACAGCAGAGAAGCGGTACGCAAATTTATCAATGCGCGCGAGGCAGCAGAAATCATTTTTACGCGTGGCACCACCGAAAGCATCAACCTTGTTGCCAATTCCTTCGGTGCCAGATTTATTGAAAAAGGAGATGAAATCATTATCTCCACGCTAGAGCACCATAGCAATATCGTGCCTTGGCAGATGCTCTGCGAAGAGCGAGGCGCTGTACTAAAGGTCATCCCCATCACTGATGCAGGAGAATTGATCTATGAGGAATTTGAAAAACTCTTCAGCCCAAAAACAAAGCTGGTCAGTATCGTACATGCCTCCAATGCACTAGGCACGATAAACCCCGCCAAAAAAATCATCCAAGCAGCGCATGCTGTGGGAGCCAAAGTGCTGCTCGATGGTGCACAGTCGGTATCTCATTTGGATGTAGATGTGCAGGAGCTTGACTGTGATTTTATTGCTTTTTCAGCGCACAAACTCTATGGTCCTACCGGACTGGGTGTATTGTACGGGAAAAGAGCCTTGCTCGAAGAAATGCCTCCTTTCCTAGGAGGTGGAGAGATGATTAAGGAAGTCAGCTTTGAAAAGACTACCTATAATGAAATTCCTTTCAAGTTTGAGGCGGGCACCCCAAGCATTGCCGAGGTGATTGGCTTCAAACCTGCTTTGGATTTTATCCTTAGCGTGGAAAAAGCAACTATCCATGCACATGAACAAGATTTGTTGACACTTGCTACGGAGCTGCTTCAAGACATCAAAGGAGTGACCCTCGTAGGTACTGCTGAAGAAAAAGTGGCTGTAGCCTCCTTCAATATACAGTCCATGCATCCTTTTGATGTAGGGCAACTGCTTGACGCGAAAGGCATTGCCGTTCGTACAGGTCACCATTGCACGCAGCCGCTGATGAAGAGATTAGGACTCGAAGGTACCGTCCGCGCTTCTTTTGCGGTATACAATACAGTAGAGGAAGTGGAAAATTTTGCTCATAGTGTTGCCCAAATCGCACGATTGAAAAACAAATGAGCAGCATAGCCGACATACAAAACGAAATCGTATCCGAGTTTGAGATCCTCGGTGATGACAAAGAATCAACGATTTTTTACATCATGGAGCTGGGGGCAAGCCTAAAACCTTATCCGGAGTCGGAACGTAAAGACGAATACATTATCCAAGGCTGCCAATCGAAGGTTTGGCTGCTCGCAGAAACACAAGAAGGAAAGGTACACTACACGGCAGACTCCAATACGGACATCACCAAAGGCCTTATCTCCTTGCTTATCCGCGTGCTTGACCAAAGGAGCCCTCAAGAAATATTGACTGCTAACTTAGACTTCATTCAACGCATCGGCATGGGTGGAATTTTAGGAAGCCAACGTTCCAATGGCCTTGCCGCCATGATCAACCAAATGAAGCGCTATGCACTAGCCTTTCAAACCCAGCAAAATGCCTGACATGGAAGCAGAACAAGCCAGCCCAAACCCGATCCATATCGAGAACCTTCGAGACAAAGTCTTGGCGGCCATCAAGTTGGTCTATGACCCTGAAATTCCGGTGGATGTGTATGAACTGGGATTGATTTACGAGATTAGCATTTATCCCGTCAACAATGTTTTTGTCCTCATGACGCTCACCTCTCCCAACTGCCCTTCAGCGGAATTTATTCCTTCAGAGGTCAAAGAAAAGATTCAGCAGGTGGAAGGCATCAATAACGTAGAAGTAGAGGTCACCTTTGAACCCCCATATACCCAAGACATGATGTCTGAGGTAGCCAAACTTGAATTAGGATTTCTTTAACACGAAAAAATAAACACCCGATCCCATGTATCCTGAAGAATTAATCGCTCCCATGCGGGCAGAATTGTCCAACGCCGGATTTGAAGAATTTCGTACGGCAGAGCAGGTTGCTGCTCACCTTGGTGCAGACCACAAAGGCACCACGCTCCTAGTTGTCAATTCCGTATGTGGCTGTGCAGCAGGTGCTGCTCGCCCAGGAATCCGCCAAGCGCTCGATCAAGCGGGTAAAAAGCCGACGACCCTAGCGACCGTTTTTGCTGGCAACGACAGAGAGGCTGTAGCCAAAGTGCGCGAGCTATCCCTTCCCTATCCTCCCTCCTCTCCGGCAATGGCCCTATTTAAAGATGGTGAGCTAGTACACTTCATCGAGAGACACCACATTGAAGGCAGAACTGCTAAGATGATTGGAGATCATTTGGTGGAAGTATTTGACCATTTTTGCGAGTAATAAAAAGTCCTTCGGGACTTTTTTGATTTTTGGATAACGATGTTATCCATCCTATAAATTGATTTTATCATGAATTAGTCGGCTGAGATGCTGATTATCAGTTTATTGCATAGCCATTTCAAAAAAGTTGCACATCCTATGTAATTTTCAATCCTTCTTTAGAATAAATCCATTAAAAAATGGTCGATTTTAGTAACTTAAGGCCGATTTGAGAGTTAATCATCCAAAATAATCTACAAACCATTACACCATGTCTGATTCCGCCAAGCTAATTTATAACGGACAAGAATTTGAATTCCCGGTTATCGTGGGCACCGAAAATGAGCCTGCCATTGATATTGCCAAACTCCGAAGCGACACAGGATTAATCACCCTAGACTCTGGTTTCAAAAACACAGGATCGACGACCAGCTCCATCACTTTTTTAGATGGTGAAGAAGGTGTTCTTCGCTACAGAGGATATAGAATCGAAGACCTGGCCGAAAAATCCAGCTTCATGGAGGTGGCCTACCTCTTGATCTACGGAAATCTTCCAACCAAAACACAGTTTGAAGACTTCACCAAGCAGATCACCTACCATACCTTGGTACACGAGGACATCAAGAAAATCCTAGATGGTTTCCCATCCAATGCCCACCCAATGGGCGTACTTTCTTCGTTAATCTGCTCTTTGTCTGCGTTTTATCCAGATTCACTAAATCCAAATAGCACACCGGAAGAAGTGAACTTGAGCATGATCCGCTTGCTCGCTAAGATGCCTACGTTTGCTGCTTGGGCTTACAAAAACAAGATGGGACATCCGGTGAATTACCCAGACAACTCACTTGACTACTGCTCCAACTTCTTGAAGATGATGTTCGCCTTCCCAGCGGAGCGCTACGAGGTAGACCCCGTAGTCACCAAAGCCTTGGATGCCCTGTTGATTCTTCATGCAGACCACGAGCAAAACTGCTCTACCTCTACCGTTCGCTTGGTAGGTTCTTCCCAAGGACCTATCTACGCATCCATCTCTGCAGGTATCAACGCCCTTTGGGGACCACTTCATGGTGGTGCCAACCAGTCTGTGATTGAGATGCTTGAGGCCATAAAGGCAGATGGAGGCGATTCTAAAAAATACATCGACAAAGCAAAAGACAAAAACGATCCGTTCCGCTTGATGGGTTTTGGACACCGCGTGTACAAAAACTTCGATCCAAGAGCAACCATCATCAAAAAAGCTGCTGACGAAGTGCTGGCTAAGCTTGGCGTGAAAGACCCAATCTTAGACATTGCAAAAGAACTTGAGTTTGCTGCCCTAAACGATCCTTATTTTGTAGAAAGAAAGTTGTACCCTAATGTGGACTTCTACTCTGGCATCATTTACCGTGCGCTAGGCATCCCAACTGACATGTTTACCGTGATGTTTGCCCTAGGCCGACTACCAGGCTGGATCGCTCAGTGGAAAGAAATGACAGAAAAAGGTGAGCCAATCGGAAGACCTCGTCAAGTGTATACCGGTGCCGTAGAAAGAGACTACGTGGCCATGTCACAGCGTTAATATAG
>JBIIFN010000160.1:0-4966 GCA_044237325.1 Algoriphagus sp. | reverse complement strand
TATCCTTTCGGTAGAGTGGAAAGAGAATGACGACAAAATGACTCGCGATTTTCTGGAGCAGCAAACCGAAATGTATGAACGAATGGGATTCAAGAATATCAAGGTGGAAGATACTGGAGCACCTCCCGGATCCGATATTCACGAGATGGGTGGCGTGCGCATGGGAAGAGATCCCAAGACTTCCTTACTCAATGGATTTAACCAACTGCATGCCTGCAAAAACGTCTTTGTATCCGACGGGGCTTGCATGACGAGCGGCAGCACCCAGAATCCCACGCTTACCTTTATGACCCTGACGGCTCGAGCGGCAAATCATGCCGTGGAGGAGTTGAATAAACTGAATTTGTAATCGAGGAGGGGGTAAACTCTACTTTGTTTAAATACCTGACATTAACCCAAAATACCATGAAAAACACCTGTATCTTTTTACTCCTAGCTTTTTTAGGGGTCTTTGCCCCGAAAGAAGTGTGTGCCCAGAAAAAGGGAGACCCCTTGTTTCAAGCCCCTCTAGGCATTGCGTCCTACACCTTTCGTGACCAATGGAAAAATGGGGTTCCGGAAACTCTAGACATCATCCAAAAAATGGGATTTAAGACCTATGAAGGGGGCGCCCCAAAAGGAGTTGATCCTGTGGAGTTCAAGAAAATGTTGGCAGATCGTGGAATCAGTATTCCTTCCACGGGTACGGGATTTGAGGAGTTGGAGAGCGACCCTCAGGGGGTTGCCGACCGTGCCAAAGCATTGGGTGCTTCCTATGTCATGTGCGCCTGGATTCCTCACGCTCATGGGCAATTTTCAAAGGCAGATGCAGACCGAGCAATTAAGGTATTTAACGCCGGAGGTAAGGTTTTGGCTGCAAACGGAATTACGTTCAAGTACCATGTGCACGGCTACGAATTTCAGCCCTATGGCCAAGGCACCTTATTTGGCTATTTAGTAGAAAATACCGATCCCAACTATGTGTCCTTACAAATGGACGTCATGTGGACGCATTTTGGGGGAGGGGATCCAGCCGGATTATTGAAAAAATATGGAAAGCGCTGGGTGTCGCTACACCTCAAGGATTTTAGAAAAGGGGCGCCAAAAGACATGACCGGAGGAACTGGCCCTGAAAATGATGTGCCGCTAGGAGAGGGGGAACTTGACTTTGTGGCGATCTTGAAAGAAGCCAATAAGATCGGAATTAAGCACCTATTTATTGAGGACGAGAGTGAGAAGGAGTTGGAGACCTTGCCAAAAAGTATTGCCTATTTGAAAAAGTTGCGCTACTAAGCTATTGGTCCTTGGCCGGTAGAAGGGCTTCAGTCAGAGGATCGGCAGGGTCTTAATGGAGCCTGCCGGGTTCCTATGAGCTGAACTTAACTAAACTGAATCAACCTATCTTTATTAAATGTATTACCCCCAGGAACGGGAAATGTTTTTCTTAGTTCCTCTATTTCAATGAATTGATTTTATTACACCTATAAATCAGCCTTCTTTATATTTAAAGAAGGCTTTTTTGTGTGTTGTCGCTGAATTTTAAAGCATTTTTTATGCAGGCAACTAGGCATTGAGTACCGGGAAAGAGGTTAGGTTTAGTAGGTAGTACTCCCAAAATCAAAGGATTTTCTAGTTAAAAAATGCCTTTGATCTAATTTTTTAATTTTATTTTTATAATTAATTTAATAAAAAATTGTTTTTTAAAATTTTATAAATACATTCATTCATTGTTTAACTTAATTTTTATGAAAAAACTATTTTTAAATCTACTTACCAGTCGATTGGGGCATTTTTTAACCGCCCCAGTCTTTTACTCTATTCACGGTTTGTCAGAGTTGGCTAAGTGTTTCGGTAGCCCAACTTCTTCTTCTGCTACGTAATTTATTTTTCACTTTTAACCACTTTCAACTATGAAAATTACTTTTAGAAACCTCCTTTTTTTCCTTGGATTGACATTTCCTTTTCAGGCTTGCCACCAAGATCCCGCTCCAGAAATTCCTACGATTCAAGCCGCTGAGCTCGAATTTATTGGTGTGGAGCACAACGAAAAGTTGCAGGATACTTTTGAATTTCTAGTGGCAAATCAAAATTCAATGGGTCGTAAATCCATGTTGTCCAATAAGAAAGCTTTGGAGCAATTTTTGATTGCCGAGCAAGAATCCAACACCAAGTACCCGGCTAGTATGAATGCCATTGGAGTTGCCTACACCAAGCGACTTTTTGTAAGCTCCAAACATCAGTCTGCCCGACAACAGATTTACCCTGAAAGCTTGGAGCTTGGGGAAAAAGTAAAACTCTATTTGGGGAAGTTGAATGTAATTCTTTCGGTGGAGGCTTTTGGAGACCTAAGTGTTCATCAAGAAATTAATGTTTTGGAAGAAACCATCGCTCTAGAAAATGATCTTAGCGATCCTGAGTTAGTTCTTTTGTACTCTGCAACTTCCGTCGCGAAACACTCCTATACCTATTGGTCCGAAAACTATAAGAACTGGGAGCAGCTCGGGCCAAATTGGACTTCGCAGCATTCTTTTAAAACAGGCCCTGCAGGTAACATCGTGAAAGCTGATGTAGCCGGGGCAGTAGCGGGAGCAGTGGGGGCATTAGCTGTAAATGTGGCTGTAGGGCCTGGACAGGTAGCTTATGCTGGTGCTATTGTGGGTGGGGCTGCAACTGGTTCTGTTTATCAAGGCGTCATTGAATTTCTAGATTGGGTATGGTAGTCAAACCAAAAATCGCCATTTTTTTGGTGAGTATGCTCGCCTGTGAAGCCGTTGCGCTCGGGATTTGGTTTGCCTTTGGCGAAAACTATGCCATGCATTTAGCCGTAGTCGCCGTGGTCATTACCTTATTGGCAAGAGGGAAAAAAGAAGCCGCCCAATAGGCAATTCAAAATCATAGGGAGGGGACAAAAACCTTCCCTAGATTTTTGCTTTTTGACATTTCAAAAAATTCAGGTCTTCAGCATCGCCGCCTGGACATCCTGATGCTTGGTGTTGTTTAGCAGGCCAACTTAAATCCATACCCGCGCACATTGAGGATCTGAATCCCTGGATCACCTTGTAGTTTTTTGCGAAGCTTGGTGATGAAAACATCCATGCTGCGTGCGGTAAAAAAGTCATCTGCACCCCAGATTTGCTTCAAAATCAGGGTGCGGTCCGTGATCTCATTCGCGTTTTGTAGGAGCATTTGTAGCAGCTGACTTTCTCGAGCAGTGAGCGAGGTCTCGGTTTCCCCGAGGCGCAGCAATTGTCGATTGGCGTGAAATTGGTAGTTCCCCAAGGCAATCCAATCGCTCTGGGATTGGCGAATAAGCTGTTTGTCCAGTTGGGCCTTGATCCGTACGATCAATTCTTCCATGCTGAAGGGCTTGCGTACGTAATCATTGCCTCCCAAACTGAATCCCTTGACTACATCTTCCGACTGTCCTTTGGAAGTCAAGAAGATGATGGGGGTTTGGATGTCAATTTTCCGGATTTCGGCAGCCAAGGTAAAGCCATCTTTTTTGGGAAGCATCACATCCAAGACCAGGACATCTGGCTTGTCTTGCTGGTAACTTTCCCAGGCATCCTGCCCGTCTCCGCACAGGCGGACGTAAAATTCTCGGCTTTCCAAACTCTCTTGGATGATGCTGCCCAAGGCTAATTCATCCTCAGCCAATAAAATTCGAATCTTCTTCATGGCCAATAGGTGGTAAAACGTGTGGATTGAAAATTGCTGTTAAGGACTACCCTGCCACCATGCTTCTCCATGATTTTTTTGACGTAGTAAAGACCGATTCCAAAGCCTTTCACATCGTGGAGGTTGCCCTTGGGGATGCGGTAAAACTGATCGAAAATAAGTTTCTCCTGCTCCGAGCGGAGTGAACCTCCATTGTCTTCCACGCAAATCTGGTGCCCTTCACCCTGCTCAAGTGCCAGTTGGATGCGCGCCCCTCCGTATTTGACGGCATTGTCGAGAAGATTAGAAATTACCTGTTCGAAGTGGAAGGAATCTGCTTCGATCGGGCTGCAACAAGTGGGGAGAAGCAAGAAAAATTCCTTTTCTGGAGCTAGGGTTTGGAATTTTTGAACCAACTGGGTCAATACCGGTGCTGCATCAATTCTTTCCTTTTTCAAGACCAATTGATCTGAGTCAAGAGCAGCGGTTTCCAAGAGTTTTTCTACCATCTGATCCAGTTTTCGCAGTTGAACTTTCGAAATATCCAGGTAGCGATCTGTCTTTTCCGGGTCGTTTGTGGGGTTAAACTGCTGTATGCCTTCGATGGCCGTCAGGGTAGTGGCGATGGGGGTTTTAAATTCGTGGGTGATGTTAGCGATCAAATCCTGCTTGATCTCGGCAATTTCCTTTTGGTTTTTGATGGTTTGGTAGAGGTAATAAAATGCAAAGGCGAGGATGCCTAAAAATAACAGCGAGGAAAGTACCTCTACCAAGCCCCGCTTAAACAAGGTCAGGTAGCTGGTGTCGTAGTACAGGTCTAAACTTTTCCCAGCGGGGAGAAAGGTGGATCGAGAGCCAACTTTGTAAGGCAATACAATTTCCTCGGCGATGGAATCACGGACAAGGCTGTCTGAATTTAGCTCCGTAAAGTGTAGGCGATAGTCGAGTGCAATCCCACTACGTTCAAACTCTAAATCTAAATGTTTGGTCAATTTAGGGAGGTCCAGCGTATCTCGGATGATGGAAAAGATGATTTTGCTGGTAAAGCGTTCGATGGCATTCAAGCTATCCACAGCATTCTTCCCTCTGAAAATCTGAATTTTATTGATTTGATCGACATTGATGGAGTCCAATTGTTGTCGATTGATTGTTTCTGCAACTGGAGAGATGTCAATGGTCTTGATGCGAAGGGAATCCTTTGCAGTGGTTTTCAAAGCCCTGATTTCTATGATTTTTGCACCTGCTCCTGGCATGCTATCCGGACTGAAAATAGCCAGTTCAGCGGGGGTATTTAGGGAGTCGAAAGAACTGCTAGTTTCCATGACTAGGT
>JBIIFN010000159.1:0-4969 GCA_044237325.1 Algoriphagus sp. | reverse complement strand
CTTTAAAGCAGAACTTGAGGTACTTGATTTTTTCTCCTTTATCGGAAAAAATCTTTTCGTAGCGTGTTTTGATGCCATGGTGATCGTCACGCATGTCGCTTTGGTAAAAATCATGGGTGTAGGCTAGGATGTTGATGTCCTCACGCGCTCCAATCAATTCTAGGCTATAATCAAATAGGCCGGTATTGTCTGTTTTAAAATGGATGGTACCTCCTGCTTTGACCATGTGCTTGTACATCTCTAAAAATTTAGGGGAGGTAAGTCGGCGTTTTTCATCCCCGTCCCGTGGAAAAGGGTCAGGGAAGGTGATCCACAGTTCAGCAATCTCGCCACTAGCGAAAAAGCTTTCTAGCTGTTGTATTTGCGTACGCAAAAAAGCCACATTATGAATCCCTTCAGCAGTGGCGGTGGAGCTACCCTTCCATATTCTACTACCCTTGATGTCTACACCAACAAAGTTGAACGCTGGAAATTCGCGGCCCAAACCTACTGTAAACTCACCCCTCCCACAGGCTAGTTCGACCACAAGGGGATTATCGTTGCCAAACTGGGTTGCATTCCACTGTCCTTTGATAGTTTCAAAAAGGGGTTTTCCTGCCTGAATTACGTTGGGGTTGGCTTCATTTTGGGCAAAGCGAACCAGCTTTTTTCTGCTCATTAAAGATTTTCTATTTCTGCGACCACAAAAGTACTCCCTCCAATAAATATCAGGTCATTTGGCTTCGCATTTTTTCGTGCAAATTCAATAGCTTCTGCCACGCGGGGAATTACCCTGCCCTGCACTCCTTTTTCCGCTGCTTTGCTTGCCAACATAGCGGCATCCATCGCTCGCGGGATGCTTGCCTGACAAAAGATATAGCTAGCCTCTTTGGGCAAGAGGTCGAGCACTTTGCCAATATCTTTATCATTTACCATACCAATCACCATCCAGAGTTGCGCATAGGTATGGGTTTTTAGCTGGCTAATCACTTCCTCCATACCAGACTCATTATGCCCAGTGTCAGCAATCATCTTGGGCTGCTCTTGGAGCACTTGCCACCTGCCCTTGAGTCCTGTGTCTTCAGCTACCTGGGCAAGCCCCTCCAAGAGCGCCGCATGGGAAATATCCCAGCCTTGCTTTCTAAATTGAGAGATTGCTTCTAGGATTCCTGGCAAATTGTAGCGCTGGTAGTCTCCCAACAAACCAAAATCTAACTGAAAAGAATTCCCGTCCTGCGTGACCTCGTATCGGACCAATTTCGAGTTATCTCTTTCTTCTTTAGCTTTTGTCACGGTCCAAACCTGGTCTGCAAATACCAGCGAAGCCTGTAGTTGAGCAGCTTTTTGGCGAAAAACTTCTTTCGTTTCTGGTTGGCTTTGGCTTATTACCACAGGTACACCTTGTTTGATGATGCCTGCTTTTTCTCCAGCAATTAGAGGTAGCGTATCTCCCAAAAACTGGGTATGATCATAGCCAATATTAGTGATGAGGCAGAGTTCGGGATTCAGGACATTGGTGCTATCGAGTCTTCCACCCATGCCCACTTCTATCACTGCAATGTCTACTTTTTCTTGCGCGAAGTACCAAAAAGCTAAGCCCACTGTCATTTCAAAGAAGCTAGGTTGCAGCTCATCTAGAAAGGCTTTGTGGGTAGCAACAAAGTTGGTAACTGCTTCTGGGCTGATTTCCTGCCCATTGATTTTAATCCGCTCTGTAAAGGATTTGAGGTGCGGAGAGGTATACAAGCCTGTTTTATATCCCGCAGCTTGCAGCACTGCTGCAATAGAATGAGAGGTACTCCCCTTCCCGTTGGTACCAGCTACGTGAATCGATCGAAACTGCCGTTCGGGATTACCCAACTGGGCGCAAAGGGCAAGGGTATTGTTTAGGTCGCTTTTGTAGGCTGATGCGCCTACCCGCTGAAACATGGGTAAGGCTTCAAACAAATAGGCCAAGGTCTCTTGGTAGGTCATCCTTAGTCCACCTTGATCACAAAGGTGATTTTGCCTGTTGAAAAATTTGCAGTAGAGGCACCGCTTGATTTTTTAAAGATCATCTGATTCACTACCTGCCGGTAATAGGAAAGCACCTCATTGGATACAGTATACTCTTGTGGGATGGCTTGGGTAACTTTCCCAGCATCATCTACAGTTATTTTAAAAACAATTCGACCATTTCGAGTGGAAACACGATCATTGATGCTCGGCTTGGATGCAAAATCCCATCCAGCCAGATCAAGGCTATAGCCTGCCCCGCCGACAGTTCCTTGCCCAGTACCAGCACCTTGCAACGCTCTCCCATCAACCGTGCCGGAGGGCTTGCCTTGATCCCCAGGCGTCGTTGAATTGCCCTGTGCTCCCCCTGAAGCTGCCTTACCTTTTCCGGAGGTACCACCGCCACCAAAGATTGCGCGTTGGTCAACCTTGGGTTGAGTAACCACTTTTTGTGGGATTGTCTCTGTAGTCGTTTCCGTCTTTTTGGTGGATGTAGTAGCCGTTGTTTCACCTTTTATTGGTGAAGGCTGGGTACTCACTGCCTTATTTGCAGTGGGCTGAGCACTAGTCACCGGTGCTACCTGTGTTGCGGGGGCTATTTCTCCTGGCGCAGGGTCTTCGCTACTAGGTTCTTCTAAGGCAGGGTTTTCACTAGTTAGGTTACCTGCTCCTAGATCAGAAAAACCTAAGTTCAATTCTAAGCCATAAATAGGTGTAGGTGGGTTGGGCTGCTTCCAAACCACCATGAAGTAGAAGGCGAGCAAAAGTGCTCCTTGGATGACCAAAGTAAGCAAAGCCGCCTGCTTTTGGCTACGTTTTTCTAGGAGGTTGGAATCCAAGGCTGCCATCAGTTGTATGGTTTGGTGGCGATAGATACATTGGCTCCCAAGCCTGCTGCAATGCCCCCGATCTCAACAAGGTACTCCACCGGAACTTCTTTGTCCAAATGGAGAACAACCTGCCCTTTTTTGCCTTCAAGTAATGGAGTAAGGGTAGCTTTAAGTTGCTCCCGAATGATAACTTGATCGTTGACAGAAAACTGCAGGTCTTTGGTGACGGACACGGTAACTTCCTGCATGACAATGTCAGACGTCTCGCTAGAAGGAAGATTGACAGAAAGCCCTGAGGGTGTTATGAACGAAGAAGTAAGCATGAAAAAAATAAGCAATAGGAAGATAATGTCCGTCATGGAGGACATGCTAAAGGATGCGTCTATTTTATTTTTCTGCTGCAATCCCATGCTTACTTATCCTGAAGAAGGTCGATAAATTCGATGGAGGTGTATTCCATGTGGTGCACCAACTTGGACACCTGCGTTACCAAGTAATTGTACCCCAAATAGGCTACAATACCTACCACAAGGCCTGCTGCTGTCGTGATCATTGCCTCATAAATTCCTGAAGAAAGAAGTTTAGGGGACACCATGCCATCTTCTTGTGCAATGGCAATAAAGGCTTGAATCATACCCGTGACGGTACCTAAAAAACCAATCATTGGTGCAGCTCCAGAAATGGTAGCGAGTACGCCAAGGTTTTTTTCCAGCTTGTAGATTTCAATTTTACCCACATTCTCAATGGCCACCTCTATATTTTTCAACGGGGAACCAATACGGGAAATTCCTTTCTCAATCATTTTCGCCACCGGCGTATTGTCTCCTGAACAGAGCATTTTTGCTTTCTCTACCTGCCCAGATTGAACAAGTACTTTTACTTGGTCCATCAGGTGGTTGGGGGTTTTGGAAGCTTTTTTGATCACAATAAACTTCTGGATAAATATAAACACTGCCAGCACAAAGAGCAGGTAAAGAGGAATCATCATGTATCCACCCTGTATCAGGAGATCCAATAGACCAATGTTTTGAGGAGCTGCCGCCGTAGCTGTAGGTGCTTTGGCAAGGGAATCAATTGCAAGTGTTTGTAATAACATCGTCATTAATAGTTCAAAATCCAATAATCTTTTGGATATACAGATTTAATTCGCTCAAGTTCTACAGAAGCCTCGTTCCAACTTGCAAACTTTCCAATGGCAAGGCGAAAGTTTGTGTTTTGATCATAAGGCGCAATAAGGTGATATTCAGGAAATCTCCCCTTCAAATTATCAATATAGCGGAGGGTTTCTTGCTCCGAACCAAAACTCCCAATAATGACAAAGAATCGTGGGTAGGCCTCCTTGGAATTTACTCGAATCAACGTACCAGCAGAACTAGGAGCAATTGTTGTACCAGAAATGCCGGTAGCAGGTATGGCTGTGCTATCTACTCCGCTGACCAACTGACTAGTAGTATCAATAGGAGTGATTGTATTGCTTTCAGGTAGGGAAATAGGCTCAGGAGTAGACTCCTCCTCTGTAGACCCAGAAAATGCAAAATTCCCAGACTGAAGTTGCCAAATAACAACAGAAATGACCGCTAAAAAGCCGAATACCACAATCCCAACCCAAGCCTTAGCTGCTGGTTTATTTACCTTTGGAGGTGTAGATGGTGGCAGGATTGGTCTCGATGGTTTTACCTCCTTCTCTTCTTTTTTGGGTGGTTCGGAAATGGCCTCTACTTGCTGTATAGGCTCTACATGTTTAATAGCCTCAACCTTGGGTGCAGGTTTGGCAGAAGAAAGGGGTGTGATTTCGACAAAAGGAAGACCAAAATCGGTTGGATCTGGCCATTCGCGAGGGGTGGTATCTTTTGTTGACATTGTTGTATGGAGGAAGTACGAAACTAACCTAAAACTAGGGAAAGCCCAACCCTTTTATGGGGCTGGAATTAAAATTTGAAACTTAGACCACCCAAACCTTGAATTCCCCTTACTGGGTAATTCATCCAACGAATGTTTGCCTTATTGAGCAGGTTATTTCCTTCTACAAAAATAGATAGGCGGGAACTTACCGCATAGTCTACTTTAAGTTGAAGATCTACAAGCGCAGGGAGTTTGACTACTTCTGCTTGTACAGGTTTAGTTTCAATCACTCCGAATCCTCTTGCTTGCACCCCCCCCATTAC
>JBIIFN010000158.1:0-4983 GCA_044237325.1 Algoriphagus sp. | reverse complement strand
GGCCTTCGTAGGTGTTCTGGAGTGTTTTGACCACTTGCGCTGTACCATCTGGGGAGCCATCGTCAATGATGAGTAGTTCGAAATTACCTTCCAGTTGCATCACCGTTTGTACCATGTCGCTGATGTTTTCCAGCTCATTGTAGGTAGGGACGATGACGAGTTTGAGGTGAGGCATGGTGGGGGATTCGATTTTCAAAAATAAGGTTTATGATGGATTTCTGACCATGTAGCGCTTCGAAAAAAAGGAAATGCTAGTTTTGCAGAAAAAAAACCATGTCCCAATACGTCGCCATTGCCAGTTACGTCTCCGTAGGAGCCTATGATGCCAACACCGTAGATGAAGATGCGCTCCTTTCAAACTTGCTGACAGAGATGGGTATTGCGCACCGAATCGTGGCCTGGTCAGATCCTGAGGTTGACTGGTCCGAGTTTACGCAGGTGCTTATCAAATCCACTTGGGACTATTTCGATTATTATCCGGAATTTTTGGTTTGGCTGGATCGATTGGAGATGCAGGGAATTCCTGTGTTGAACGAGGTTGCTACCTTACGCTGGAATTCTTCCAAAAACTACCTCTTAGAGATTGAGTCTAATGGATTTCCCTGCGTCGCAGGAAAACTGCTACCAAAAGGCTCGCTTGCGACCTTGGATCAACTGTTTGAAGGGGTACCTGCGGAGCAACTCGTGGTGAAGCCTTTGGTAAGTGGAGGCGCAAAAAACACACTCAAAATCTCCCGTTCTGATGAGCCGGCAGTGCTCGAAAAAGTGCTGCAATGGGTGCAGGAAGAGGATTTTCTAGTGCAGCCTTATATCAAAGAAATTGTGGCAGTGGGAGAGTATTCCCTAATTTTTTTCAATGCAGCCTTCTCGCATGCGGTACTCAAAACTCCTGCGCCTGCTGATTTTCGCGTACAGCACTATTATGGTGGAACGATCCAAGAAATCACCCCAGATGCACCCTTGATGGCTGCTGCCCAGACTTTGGTAGAACGCTACGCAAAAAACACGCTTTATGCCCGCGTGGATGGGGTGCTCATCGATGGGGTGTTTCACCTGATGGAACTCGAGTTGATCGAGCCCTATTTGTTTTTAGGGCTTTCGGACAAGGCAATTCCCAATTACAAGGCCGCGTTGAAACAGCGTCTTTTGGGAACTAATTAGAAAGAGCAATTTCAGGTAAGTGCAATAAAAGAGTTTTTTTTTCACGCAGATTAACAGAGAAAAATTACGCAGATTTTTATAAATCAATCTGCGGGTCTTTTTCGTGAAAATCTGCGTGAACTTTTATTTAGATAGTATCATTTCAAAGCACCCCTTTGGTGCTGGGCAATTGATTTAAGTTGCTGGGATCTCGCTGCACGGCCATCTTGATGGCGCGGGCAAGGCCCTTGAATGCTGCTTCAATCTTATGGTGTTCGTTGTCTCCCGTAATCTGAATGTTGAGGTTGCACTTCGCCGCATCTGAAAAGGACTTGAAGAAATGGAAAAATAGCTCTGTGGGCATGTCACCGACTTTTTCCCGGTTAAACTTGGCATCCCAAACCAGCCAAGGTCTACCTCCAAAGTCAATCGCCACCTGCGCCAAGGCATCGTCCATAGGCAATAGAAATCCATAGCGGTAGATTCCTTTTTTGTCGCCAAGGGCTTTTGCATAGGCTTCGCCCAAGGCCAATGCCGTGTCTTCAATGGTGTGGTGCTCGTCAATATGTAGGTCACCCTTTACTTGGATCGAAAGGTCCGTACTGCCATGCTTGCCCAACTGCTCCAGCATATGATCGAAGAAATGAAGTCCTGTCGAGATTGCGCAAGCACCCGATCCATCTAAATTCAATTCGATTGAAATGTCGGTTTCGGAGGTTTTTCGGTGTACCGTGGCTTTTCGTGGAGGAAGGCTGAGAAAGGCATAGATTTCGTCCCAATCTTGGGTGGAAAAGGTAGCCTCAGGCTGTGATTCACCGATAAAAATGGATTTTGCTCCTAGATTTTGCGCCAACTGAATATCGGTCATGCGGTCCCCAATCACGAAGGAATTGGTCAAATCATACTCTTCCGTCAGGTAAGCGGTAAGCATGCCTGTTCGGGGCTTCCGGGTAGCGGCCTGCTCGTGTTCAAAGCTGCGGTCGATGTGGATGGCGGCAAAGTGTATATTTTCCTGCTCGAGTGTTTTTAACATTTTAAACTGGGCAGGCCAAAAGTCTTTTTCCGGAAAGGAATCAGTGCCCAACCCGTCTTGATTGCTTACCAGCACCAACTCGTAGTCGCAGTTTTCTGCGATTTTCCGCAGGTTGGAAATAGCTTTGGGTACAAACTCAAGTTTTTCTAGGCTATCAACCTGAAAGTCAGTTGGTGGCTCTTTGATGATGGTGCCGTCGCGGTCGATAAATAGGACTTTCTTTTTCATGGGATAGGTGTGGTCAAGTTCGTTAGATTGGATTATTGACGTATTCAGGGCTGACATACGCGGTCCAAGGCGGCTAGGAGGGTTGTGTTTTCTAGGTTTGTTCCCACGGTGATACGCAGGCATCCTGCACAGTGCATTACCGAGGAGCGGTTGCGCACGATGACCTTTTCTTGGATCAAGGCCACATAGACAGTAGAGGCGTCTTCTACCTCAACCAATAGGAAGTTGGCCTCAGAAGGATGCACATGTAGGACGTAGGGCCTCTTTTCGAGTTCTGCCCGCAGGTAGCTGCGCTCGTCCAAAATTTGCTGTACAAAAGCGCCAACTTTTCCCTTGTCCTTGAGTGCGGCAAGGACGGTAGTCTGGGTTAGTCCGGAGATATTATAGGGCGGCTTGATTTTGTTGAGTACTTGGATCAACTCCTCGCTAGCAAAGGCCATTCCTAGGCGTAGCGAGGCTAGTCCCCAGGCTTTGGAGAAGGTTTGCATGACGAGCAAGTTTGGGTACCTGTCCAGGTCCGCAATCAGGCTTGGCTCGTCACTAAAGTCGATATAAGCTTCATCCACCACTACGATGCCGTCAAAATTTTCTAATAAGAAGTATATATCCGCCCGATTCACCTTGTTGCCCGAAGGATTGTTTGGAGAGCAGATGAATAGAATTTTAGATTGGGCATCCGTTGCAGCAAGGATCTTGTCCCGTTGGAGTTGAAAGGAGGGAGTCAGGGCAACATTCCGGATTTCTACTTCGTTGATGGAAGCGCTCACGGCGTACATGCCGTAGGTAGGTGGAAGTAGCAGCACGTTATCCTTGCCGGGGCGGCAAAGTGCTCGGTACAGGAGGTCGATGGCTTCATCGGAACCGTTGCCCAGAAATACTTGGCTGGGGCGGCAGCCCTTGAGTAGCGCAATTTCTTCCTTGAGTGCCGTTTGGTAGGGGTCTGGATAGCGGTTGTGATCCGCTTCGGTGATGGAACCGAAAGGGTTTTCATTGGCGTCCAAAAACACCCCTTCTTTGCCACTGTATTCGTCACGCGCAGAGGTATAGGGCTGCAATTCGGCAATATGGGGTCGTAGTAGCTTAGTAAGATTAAAACTCATTTCTTCTTCTCATTTAGGTAGTTGAGACGAACAGTGACCGCTAGTTTGTGGGCGTCCAGGTCTTCGTTAGCTGCCATAATCTCCACGCTTGGACCTAGTTTTTTCAGTCCTTGTGGGCTGATTTTTTGGTAGGTGATTTTTTTTACAAAGCTATCCAAGGACACGCCACTGTAGTTTCGGGCGTAGCCGTAGGTGGGTAGGGTATGGTTGGTGCCAGAGGCGTAGTCGCCTGCAGCTTCAGGGGTGAAATTCCCGATAAATACCGAGCCAGCATTGTAGATCTGTGCGATTACTTTCTCCTCCTCAGCTATGGCTAGGATCAAGTGTTCTGGAGCATAGTCGTTGATCAAGGCGATGGCACTTGCTTGGTCTTCCATCACCACCGTGCAGGAGTGCTGCAGTGCTTTGTAGGCAATGTCCTTGCGAGGCAAGGTCTCTAGTTGCAGATTGAGCTCGTGGAGTACCTGTGCGGCTAGCTTTTCCGAAGGAGTTACCAACACCACTTGAGAGTCCGCCCCGTGCTCGGCCTGGGAGAGCAGGTCTGCTGCTACAAAGGCAGGGATGGCCGTATCGTCCGCATACACAAGCACCTCTGAAGGTCCTGCAGGCATATCAATGGCGACACCGTGCTTGGTGGCGAGCTGCTTGGCGGCAGTCACGTATTGGTTTCCGGGGCCAAAAATCTTGTCTACTTTGGGTACGGAGGCTGTGCCGAAGGTCATGGCAGCGATTGCTTGGGCTCCGCCAACCTTCACAATTTTACTGATGCCTACCAAGTCGGCTGCATACAAGATGGCCGGATGCACCTGGCCTTTGCTGTTGCTGGGGGTGCAAAGCACTATTTCCGCGCAACCTGCAAGTTGAGCGGGAATGCCCAACATCAGCACCGTGCTGAACAAGGGGGCAGTACCTCCAGGGATGTATAGCCCGACGCGTTGGATGGGCACGCTTTTTCGTCGGCAGGTTACGCCAGGCATGACCTCTACGATCAGCTCAGGTGAGGCCTGTGCGGCGTGGAATTTTTCAATATTGGCTTTGGCTACCCCAATCGCTTTTTTCAACTCTTTGCTTACGAGTTCTTTGGCGGCGTTGACTTCTTCTGGACTGACGAGCAGGGAGTCGAGCTCGACGTGGTCAAATTCCTCGGCAAACTTTCGCAATGCCTTGTCGCCACTGCGAGCTACTTTTTCAAGGATAGGTTTGACGATTTTGTTGATTTTTTTGGTTTGCTGCACTGGGCGTGCCAGGTGCTTGGTCCACTTTTCCGTACTGGGGTTGATGAGAAGTTTCATGGGTAGGAGCTAGGTGTGGAAGGTTAAAGAACCATTTTTTCTATGGGTACTACCAGAATCCCTTCGGCACCTGCGGCACGGAGTTCGTCCATGTTTTCCCAGAACTGATCTTCACTCAGCACCGAGTGTACCGAAGACCAGCCTTCTTCTGCAAGGGGAAGGATGGTAGGGCTGCGCATGCCTGGCATGA
>JBIIFN010000033.1:0-17423 GCA_044237325.1 Algoriphagus sp. | reverse complement strand
AGGGCAAGGATTTGATCTGCGTCATCCACCCATTTATGAATGGTGGTACTGATGTATTTCCCTCCGCTGCTAGGCTTAAGGAGGACTTCTTCCCCAGGAAAAAGGGCGGCAATCTGAGGCTCTTTTCCCGCAGGGACGATGAATTTAAACAGGTAGCGCGTGGGAAAAGTGCTGGAGGACGCTAACTTTTCCTTGAAGGCAACTTTATCAAAGGTCTGTTCCATGGCCAAAAATACGCCTTTATCACAAGATTTAATGCACAAAAAAACCCATGCTGTTCGGCATGGGTTTTTTTTGTAAATGGGCTAGCTTAGAAGTACTTGTAACGGTAGTCTTTCACCTTGGCAAGTTCTTGTAGCGCCATCATGATCTGATAGGTCATTCGCTGAGATGCTCCCTGTGCCAATTGTGCTTGGTAAGCTGTATAATCTGCGATTTCTGCCGCTGGGGTCAGGTTATTCAATAGTGCCACTACGACACCGATATCTTCTTGTACTGGCTTTGTCAGCTGGCCTTTGGTCTTTAGTCCAAAGATGGAGCCAATTGCCTTTGGGGCGAATCCGATACCTGGGATGACCGAGTCGCTCAAACGTAGGCCTGGCACCTCATTGATGGAGGCGTCTGGGTAGAGGGCTTTCATTTGTGCAAGGGTAGTTTTACCAGCAAGTTTCTGTTGGATCATCGCCGCTTTCTTCTCGTTAAGCACAAGTTGCTTCACTTGGTCTTTCACATCTTCTAGCTTGGCTTCGCCTTCTTCTTTTTTGCTTACTAGGGTAGCTACCAAGTAGGAGTTGTCTAGTTCAAATACTTCCGATACTTCGCCGGCAGCCGCTTCGCTGAAAGCCCAGATAACCACGGATCTTGCGTCAGTGATGTTGTTTAGGTTTCTTGAGGTAGCGTCTACATTATTGGCTTGGATGATTCTAAATCCTTTTTCGGTTGCCTTCTCGGTAAATTCGTTGCGGTTGCCTGCCTCAGACACAAATGCATCTGCATTTCTGAAGGCTTCGTTGCGGGTAAGATCAGAAGCGACCAATTCAAGCTCCAACACGGCCAATTTGGTATGTGCTGTACTTGGCAATTCCGTTACTTCGATGATGTGAAATCCGTATTCAGTCTCTACTAGATTAGGAAGTAGGCCTTTAGCGTTGGCGGCATAGGTGGCGTTGGCAAATGCCTCCACGAAGTCCGCTTTGGCAAACCATCCGAGGTCACCCCCGTTTTGTGCAGTACCATCCTGTCCATATTGTTTTGCAGCCTCGGCAAATTTGCCGGTAGTTTTCACATCTGCCAATACTGTTTCTGCTTGGATTTTTACAGCAGCTTTGGCTGCATCATCCATTCCTTCGGTGCCAAACAAAATATGTGAGGCTCTCATCTTTGGTGTTCCTTCGTACTGGTCGACCACTTTGTAGGAAACATAAGAAGAGTTTGCCGTGATAAACGGACCGTACGTTTCACCTTTAACGAGTTGTGCAACGTTGGTTGTCAAAGAAGCTGGAAGGGCATCACCTGGAGCATAGGTCTGGAAAGGCTGCTGAAGCTCTGAGTTTTCGCTAACAAATGCAGAATCCGTAGTAGACACTTTCAATCCTGCAGTAAGCTCAGTGATCTTGGCAATTACCGAAGCGGAATCCTCTCCACTTGGCTGAATGCTGAAGGAAACGTATTCTAGGTTGGCAGAATTGCCCACCTTAAATTTCTCTTGATTTTTGGAAAGGTAATCGGCAAGATCGCTGTCTTGAATCTTCACTTCTCCATCAGGAATCACATAGTAAGGCAAGAAAAGAACGGAAGCGTCTGCAATCGAATTGGTCGACTTGTGCTCCAACTTTGCTTCTGCAGTAGTTGCGTATTCCGTGGTTGCAAGCAAGTTGTCATACTTCACGCGGTTTCTCGCCTGAGCAAACAATTTTTCTTGTTGTGCCCAGGCTGCTTGTTGTGCAGGATCGGCTGTTTCTAGGGATTGCAAGAACGTGATCAACTGCGTCTTGTCAAACTGCCCTGTCTGTGGGTTTACTAGCTGGGAACGCAGTTCAGGCACGATGTTTTTTCCCTGCACCATGTCGATAAGTTCTTCGCTGGAGACTGTCAAGCCAAGCTTGTCGTATTCTTTTTCGAACACACGCTCCACGATCAGCGCTTGCCAAGCTTGCTCACGTACAGAAACCATTTCGGCTTCTGCGGCAACTCTACCTGTACGCTGCTGGAAGGAGGCTTTGTATTCCTCTACTTTGAGATTAAATTCTTCTAGCGTGATTTCTTCCCCCGCAATTTCACCAACGATGTTTTGGTTGGTATTGAAAAGGGAGGAGCCTGGGCTCAATAAATCTCCACCTAATAGAAATAAAATCAGGCCGCCGGCGATTACACCGATTGCGAGTCCTGTCCGTTGTCTTATTTGCTTAATTAACGCCATTGGTTCTAGTACGCTTTTTTGAAGAATGCAAAATAATAGCTTTCGGGGCTAAATTCAAAATTTCTAGGCCAACAATGTCGGCCTAGAAATTATCTGAGCCGCTTATTTTCAAGCGAACCGTCTCAATTCTATGGGCCTCTTTGGAAACGATGGTAAAGGTAAACCTCCCATAGGTAATCGTTTCGCCGATATTGGGCAGATTTTCGGTAAGTGATAGGATGAATCCTGACAACGTTTCAAAATCTCCATAGGGCAAATTCCATCGGTATTTGTCATTGAGATAATCTATTTCTAGCCTAGCGCTCAACAAAAACTCCATTTCTCCGAGCAGCTGCTCGGTCAAATCTTCGTTGTCGTACTCGTCATCGATCTCACCAAAAATTTCTTCGATGATATCTTCCATAGACACAATCCCACTGGTCCCGCCAAACTCATCCACGACCAATGCCAAGCTCTTTCGTTCCTGAATAAATTGAATAAGCAGCTCATTGGCTAGGGCAGATTCGGGGGTGATGAGGATAGGGGTGAGAATATCCTCGATACTTTTGGGCTTTTTGAATAGTTCTAGCTGGTGACAATAGCCGATCACCTCGTCTATGGACTCCCGGTAGATGATTACTTTGGAATGGCCACTTTCTTCAAATACCCGCTTCAAGTCCTCAATGCTGTCCTCTGTTTCTACAGCCACGATATCGGTGCGGGGCACCATGCACTCGCGAACCCGAACGGTCTTGAACTCGATGGCGTTATCAAAAATCTTAGAATCCACTTCTATCGTTCCCGGATTGCGGCTTTGCCGCATCTGATCCTTGATGAAAGAATTAAGATCCGTAATTGTAAATACCGGCTTCTCCTCGTTGTATTCCAGGCGCAAAATCTGGGTGATAAAGCCTCGTGAAAGCCCAACAATCAACCAAACGATAGGATACATCAGGTAATAAATCCCCAACATGGGCACCGCAAAGAAGTTGAGCATGCGGTTAGGGTTGATCATAAATATACTTTTTGGCAAAAACTCGCCCGTAATCAAGACCAGAATAGTAGATAAAATGGTCTGTGAAACAAGAATGAATGCTTTTTTATTTGCCGATTCGGGGAAAAACTGCGCTAAAGGATCATCCAACAAGTACGCCATGAAAGTACCGTACAATACCAGCATGATGGTATTTCCGATAAGCGTGGTGCCGATAAACTGACCTGGCTTTTGAAGAAACTTGCTGAGCACCTTACCGCTCCACATGCCCTGCTTGTTTTGCAGCTCAATTTGAAGTTTGTTGGCTGAGATGTAGGCTATCTCTATTCCTGAAAAAAACGCTGAAAAAATCAACGAAATCACCACATAGACGATGTAGTTATTGTCCATGACTACCGTTTTTTGAGGGATTTATTGATTTTAGAGGGCTTTTTGGCGACAGCCTCACTGCTTTCTCGCGCCTTGTTTCTACGCAATTGAAACCAAAACAAAAGACTGATGGCAAACATGAATATCGTGTAAGAAACGCCAAGACCACTCACGAGGGTTTGGTGTATCCCCACTATAATTAGTGCCAAAGCAATGGAAAATATACTCGCGTCAATCAATTTCATAGGCCTTCTCCGGGGAGTACCGTTCGGCTATCCCTCACTTTTTTTAGTCGGTAGTTAGAGAAGCTATCATCCGCTTCCATGCCCGTCCCGTTGAAAATCGTTTGCCGCTCTTGGATGGTGACAAACTTTTCCGTGTATATTTTCTTTTCGGCCTGGTTCCAGAAGATCTCTTCGGTTTGCAGACGTTGGTCTTTACGAAGGTTTTTGACTTGCACATTACCCTCTCCTCGGTACAGGTTTTGATCTCTCATAAAGAAACCCCTATCGGCACGAAGGGTGGTTTCAAGCTGTCCCTGCACATTGAAGAGCTGGATGTCTATTCCTTCGGGAAACTCCAAGTTGCCGTTGGCAAACTCCAATTGCTTGGGAGCGGAGATTTCTGAGCGCAACACGGCCGAATCACTATGCAAGATATGAATGTCCGTAGCTGCATTGACAGGCCCATTGTAAGCCGCCATGGCACTTGGATCTACGGACTCTCTACAGGAAGGCAGCATGGCCATCCCAATAAAAACTAGTGCCAAAAGAATCCATTTGCTCATCGCCAACAAAGATAGGAGTAAAGTTCCACTAAGGGAAACGAATAAAGGCAGCCCGAAAGCTGCCTTTATCAATTTTATACCTCGTATCGGATTAGTCTCTTGTAGACAAAGAAACCGTCTCACCTACCCAGCAACCGGTGCTGACAGAAGATCCTATAGCAAATCCTTCAGTGAATAGCTCTTCCTTAGATGGGAATCGAGCTCTTGCACTGCCCATACCTCTAGAATCACCCGCCTTCTGGTAGGCATTGTATGCCGCAACGAAGACAGCGTAGTCTCTTGCACGGCTCTCACCTCCTCGGCAATCGTTGTAAGCAGACATGTACAAGTCGCCAATCAATCCATATGCGGAAGCAGTCAATCCTCCATCAAGTCCCGCTGCTTCTCTAGCCGCAGTTCTTGCAGCAGACTTCTTGCCTGACTTAGCGTAGATTTTTGCAAGCTCCAACTGTACTTCACCCTTTTCTTTGTTGGTAGAAGCCAAAGTGGCTGCTTTCTCCAATACAGGCTCTGCTTTGCTAAAATCTCCAGCTGACATGTACAACATCGCTCTCACTTGAGAGGTAGAGAACGTCGGGGTCTTGGTGTCGATAATTTCCAAGGCCGCTAAGAAGGCTTTAGAAGAAAAGCACTTGTATTGAACAGAATACTTGAAAATCTGGTTTGCAACTTCCTCGTTGGTCGGATCTGCAGCAAGCTTAGGCCCCATGGTATTTTCGATGAATTCACAGTCGATTAGCTCCATGTTGACAAGGAGTGATTCTACCGTAGTTCGGGTACCAGTAACGTCTTTACCAGCCGTTGCAGAAGCATCCAAAAGCTTGTTGGCTTTGTCATAAATAGCCAACACCTGCTCAGGACTGTATGCTTTGTTGAGGGCATAGTTTCTGTACACGAGATCAAAATATGCGCCTACCAACTGGAAGTTGATGTTGCCATTCAATTCCACCGCTTTCTCAAAGTCAGCAATGACCGCAGCGATTTTGGTCTTGTCTCCTTTATAAAACTGGTATCCAAAGTAGGCCTTATTTTCAATCCATTTTGTGGCATTGTTGTAAAGCTCACCTCTTTTGTTGTAGATCGCCATTACACTATCTTGGTAGACTACCTTTTGCGTAGCATCTGCAGTTTTGTCCGCCGCACCTTTGTAAATCGTCACGCCGTTGATGTAGAGCGACTCGTTCAGGTTGGGGGTGTTGACCAATAGCCAGTTCAAAGGCTTGGTTGCCTCAACAAACTGATCTGACTTCATGTAGTCGGTATAGGCAGCGTTAAACTCTCTCGCCTTTGCTTCTAGGGCTGGATCTGTAGGCCAGTTCCAGGTTTGGGCTTGGGCAAATCCCGCTAGGAGCATCGCTCCAAAGACAAGAAGGGTGGATTTAATTTTCATATTTGTAAAAGATTAATCGGTTTTTACGCTGGAGGAAGCCCCATTATTAAGGTTAATTGTTCAGTAAGATCTTATTCAAACACACGCTTGTAGAACCAGCTGTTGTCGTTGAGCGAGAGGCCAAGGGTAAAGTTGACATAGTTCTCACGAATCAAGCCATTGTCTAACGTTCCTCTGCTTCCTACTTTGAAAGCTAGGTTTAGTAGCGACAGTTGGTTTACAGGAACAGAGGCACCAAAACTGATGCCAATATCGTTAATGGTCGTTTGGTTGATGAAGTAAGGAGTTTGCATCCACTCCAGCCCTGCACGGTAAGTAACTCTGTTTAGCAAGTTGTCAAAATCCATGAAGTCTGGAACAACTTGGAATCCGAGCCCAACTTTTTGGGCTGCTTGCAGGCTGAGGGGATCACCAAAGAAGTTTCTGAAGTTTGAAAAATCTTGGTACTGGCCCTCAAGGCCAATGACGAATTTATTAATTTTCTCATAACTCATGCCAAATCCGTAGCGATTTGGTAGGTAAAGACTTCCTTTTTGATTGTTGGCAATCAAGTCGCCGTCCGTCTTCAAACTGCTAGCTTGGCCAATTGCTGCCAATTTTGCAAATGCTGTTCCATTAACATCACCAAATTTCTGATAGATGGCGCCTAAATGTAAATTGCTCTTCTCCGAGGTCTTGAAAAAATAGTGCGCTCCAAACTTTAGCGCTACGTCCGAGACGGTCACGCGCTCGTAGTATTCCGATGCTCTTCCTACTTCTACTCCTTCTTTGTCAAACACAATCAATTGATTGGAACGGATAGAGGAGCCAAATAGATAAGAGCCGTGTACACCCACGCTTAGGTTTTTGGCAAGGAGGTAGCCAAAATTGATATACGCCTCTGAGATGCCCCCATCGCCTTGTAGGTTATTATTTGCTGTCAAGTCCGAATTGTTCACTGGGCTGTCCACTTTCAACTGGTAGTTGATGCTGGAGATCTGACCAAGGCCTAGTCCAGTAGTGAACTTGCCTGATTTCACAGGAAGGGAAATTGCAATATAAGAGAGCCCGCCGCCATCCACGAGCGATTTTTCCGTGCTGTTTTCTACGTTGATCCGCTTGTAGTTGAGCGAGGCTTGAAAATTAAAAATAGTGTTACGCGTGGTCAAGGCTGGATTCACGGCGTTGGCACCCCAACCAGTTCCAAAGCTGATGCCCAAGCCGCCCATTCCTTGGTTTTGAACCTGTCCCCCATAGTTAAACTCCCCAATGCCCAAGGCACTGTAAGTGGAGGAACTATTCTGGCCGTAACTCGCCGCTACAAAGAAAAGGGTGCAAAGCACACCCATCGTTTTCAACCCTATTTTACGCAACATGGTGGTTTAGAATACAATTTAGTCCGAGGAGAACTAAATTTTGGACTACAAATATGTGGTCTTTTGCGAATGAATCAAAAGATTCTGCATCTCCGCCGCATAGATAAACAGATATTTCTGGAAAATTCTCGCGATACACAGCAATAAAGCCTTCCAATTCAAACCTAAGCCCTGACCAAACACCTACTTCCAAACAGGAAATGGTACTGTTCCCAATAACTGTGTTAGGAGCCTTATTGATTACTAGTTCAGGAAGGCTGGTCGTAAATGCATGCATGGCTTTTGCCCGCATCTTCAGGCCGGGACTGATGGCCCCTCCACGGTAAACTCCCTTATCGTCCACCAGGTCATACGTGATGCAGGTTCCTAAATCAATGGCCAAGGCTGGTTTTTGCTTGGCCAAATGCCATGCTCCCACCGCTGCAGCCATGCGGTCCAAACCCAACGTAGCAGGCGTGGAATAGCCGTTGATCACCGGGCTTGGGGTGTTTGCATGCAAAAAAACAAAGTCAAAAGGCACCATTTCTCGAAGCTCCGCCTCGGGCGTTCGCACAGAACTCACCAAACACCGCTGGAAGTCGAGCGAAGTCCAAAACTCCACTGCCTCCTCCAGGTGGTCAAAAATAGGAGAGGCAAGCAATCGGTCTTCCTCAAACAAGGCGGACTTGATTCGGGAATTTCCAATGTCAATGACTAGGTTTTTCATTCGTGTCGTAAATTAGGCATTAATAAAAAGCCGACATTTAGCGAGGGAAAATAAAGCCCCATTATCGCCCATACTTAACAATCTTTAACCCATGCATCCAGAGCGCTACACCCTACTCGGCCTCATGTCCGGTACCTCCGGGGATGGACTAGACCTTGCCTACTGCCATTTTGAGTTCCAAAAGGGCGTTTGGAGCTATGAAATTCGTCAAGCAGAAACCCGCCCATTTCCCAGTGACTTGGGGCAGCGCCTCGTCGAAAGCCACCTCCTGTCGGGACTCGCGCTCGCATTGTTGGATGTAGACTTTGGCCGCTGGATGGGCGAGCAGGTCCACCACTTCTGCCAGGAATACCAGGTTAAACCCATGGCCGTAGCCTCCCATGGACATACCGTTTTTCACCAACCCACGCAGCGTCTCAGCTTGCAGATCGGCAACGGCTGGGCCCTTCACCAAGCTTCGGGAGAAAAAGTCATTGCCGACTTCCGGATGCTAGATGTGCAGCTCGGCGGACAGGGCGCTCCACTGGTTCCGATTGGCGACCAACTACTTTTTCCGCAGGTTGATTTTTGCATTAACCTGGGCGGTATTTCCAATCTTTCCATGCAACAAAACGGGCAGCGAAGCGCCTTTGATAGCAGTCCTTTCAACCTCCTACTCAACAGAGAAGCCCTCAAGTTGGGCAAGCCCTTTGACCAAGACGGTGCCTGGGCGAGAGAAGGCACGCTAGACCTTACCCTTCTGCATCAATTGAATGCGCTCCCTTTTTACCAGCTGCAGGCTGCCAAATCGCTCGGCAGAGAGCTACTGGAAGAAACCTTTATTCCACTGATTGACCAACCTGGTCTTCCTCCAAAAGATGTCCTGCGCACGCTGGTGGAGCATTTTGCCTACCAAATCGCCACAGTCATCCAAAAGCACAAAAGCACGCCAAGACCATCGGTACTGCTTACAGGAGGTGGCGCCTACAATCGCTTTTTTGTGGAGTGCCTAGACCAGCAGCTGCAGGGCCAATGGCAACAGATTGCCGCTAACTCGGAGCTAATTGAATTTAAGGAAGCGCTGATTTTTGCGTTTTTGGGGGTGTTAAAGCTTCGCGAGGAGCCCAACGCACTTGCCTCGGTGACGGGCGCCTCTCGTGATTCCTGTGGAGGTGTCTGCTACGGATAGAAAAAGGGCTGAAAATTATTTTTCTATAGGATTATCTGCTTTTTTACCTGTAACCAAAGAAAATAAGGCTGGAAGTTCATTTAGGTGAGCTGTGGACTGTGGGCAGTCGGCTGTCGACGATTATCCGCAGTAAATCAAACAAATCTTACGCCTCAGGCATAATTGCGGATAATCATATTTATCTATTTTTGGAGCGAAATATAAACCCAAGTACAGATGAAGGAACTGCTCAAAAAATTTGAAACCAAAACACCCGAGATCGTTTTCGAATGGAAGGATAGCGAAACAGAAGCCGAAGGATGGGTGGTTATCAACTCCCTTAGAGGTGGTGCTGCAGGTGGGGGCACGCGCATGCGTAAAGGCCTCGACAAGCGCGAAGTGGAGTCCCTAGCCAAGACCATGGAGGTCAAGTTTACCGTTTCAGGTCCTGCCATCGGCGGTGCCAAGTCAGGAATCAATTTTGATCCAGCAGATCCTCGCAAAGCAGGTGTGCTGCAGCGCTGGTACAAGGCAGTGATGCCACTCCTCAAAAACTACTACGGCACTGGAGGCGATCTCAACGTGGATGAAATCCACGAGGTCATCCCGATCACCGAGTCCTATGGCCTATGGCATCCCCAAGAGGGCATCGTTAACGGGCACTTTCAGGCCAACGAGCCTCAGAAAATCAGAAAAATAGGTCAGCTACGACAAGGTGTCTCCAAGGTGCTGGAAGATCCAAAGTTTACGCCCAATGGAACCAAAAAATACACCGTTGCCGACATGATCACGGGCTATGGTGTTGCCGAGGCGGTTAAACATTTTTATGCGCTCTATGGGGGCAGCCTAGTGGGCAAGCGTGCCGTCATCCAAGGCTGGGGAAATGTGGGCGCTGCGGCAGCCTGCTTTTTGGCCGTTGAGGGCGTGAAGATTGTGGGCATCATCGACCGTGCTGGGGGCTGCATACAGTCCGAAGGCTTTTCCTTGGACGAAATCCGGTCCCTATTTCTCAAGCGGGAGGGCAACCAACTTCAATCCGATCAGCTCATTCCTTTTGAAGAAGTAAATGCAAAGATTTGGGACTTGAAAAGTGAGATTTTTATCCCTGCAGCCGCTTCTCGCCTAGTCACCCAAGCACAAGTGGAGCGAATGGTGGCTGCTGGCCTAGAGGTGATTTCCTGCGGTGCCAACGTCCCTTTTGCAGATCCGGAGATCTTCTTCGGTCCTACGGGCGTGTGGGCCGACGAGCGGATAGCTGTGATTCCTGATTTCATTGCCAACTGCGGCATGGCGCGTGTCTTTGCTTACTTGATGAGTGAGAAGGCAGAACTCACCGACCAGGCGATTTTTGCTGACGTAAGCGAGACGATTCACCGCGCACTTGAGCGTTCGTTTTCCAAAAATCAGGGGAAAACAAAACTGTCTCAAACCTCCTATGAAATAGCCCTGGCGCAACTCATGTAAAATAATGGGGTGAGTCTGGAGGTTAACTAATAGTTTAGCCTCGGTTGCCAAGCATCCCCTTTTTGTCTTATCCTCCCCATCTTTTTTTAAAGGGGAGGAGGGTAAATTCTTCCGAGTTGGTTAGGAAAATAACCATAAAGGGGCTAGAATCGCCAATCAATAGTTCGTGTACCGAGTAGATCAAACCTAATTCATCACCAAAAACCCAGAAAAATGGAGTTCTTAATCATTATCATCTTTGTTGTCGGCTACCTCGCCATTGCGCTAGAGCACCCCATCAAGATCAACAAAACTGCCTCCGCCTTAGTGACTGCAGTCGTTTGTTGGACCATTTTCACCGTTTCTGGCTCTCCAGAGACACTACTCAGCAGTGAGCGTTACTTGCACTTTGTGCACGAACTAGGGGAGAAAGCAAGCGCGTTGAGTGCCGGTGAACTCCATTTAGAATACGTGAAGGAACAATTGGGCCACCACCTCAACGAAATCGCACAGATCCTCTTCTTCTTGATGGGTGCGATGACTATTGTGGAATTGGTGGACGCACACCATGGCTTCAAATTCATCACCGACCGCATCAAAACCAAGAACCCAGTTCTACTCCTATGGGTGGTATGTATCGTGGCCTTCTTTTTGTCCTCTGTATTGGACAACTTGACCACGACCATTGTAATGGTTTCCTTGATTAGAAAGCTGATTCCAGACAAAGAAATGCGACTATTCTTTGCGGGCATGATTGTCATCTCGGCCAACGCTGGTGGCGCATGGTCTCCAATCGGTGACGTGACTACCACCATGCTTTGGATTGGTGGACAGATATCCGCTGTTTCTATCATGAAAAGCCTCATCATTCCAAGCATCGTTTGTACCCTAGTGCCATTGCTCTTCCTCACCTTTACGATGAAGGGGACCTTGGGAGAATTTAAGGACAGCAGCGACGCTTCCGATGCCTCCGTAAAAACCGGCAACCTGATGTTGATCTTAGGAGTAGGCGCTTTGATCTCTGTTCCTATCTTCAAAACCGTCACCCACTTGCCTCCTTACATGGGCATGCTCCTTGGTTTGGGCGTACTATGGGTAGTATCTGAATTGCTCAACCCAGACATGGACGAAGCGGAACGCAAGAATTTAACCGCCAGCCATGCACTTGCTAAAATTGACATGCCAAGCGTGCTGTTCTTCTTGGGCATTTTGCTTGCCGTAGGTTCCCTACAGTCTATGGGTACATTGGCCAACTTTGCAAACTACCTCAACACCACCATTGGTGATAATAGAATCATCATCACCTTGATTGGTGTACTTTCTGCGATCGTGGACAACGTGCCTTTGGTGGCTGCCAGCATGGGCATGTACAGCTTGGAAGCTTATCCTATGGATGACTTTATCTGGACCTACTTGGCCTATTGTGCTGGTACCGGAGGAAGTATCTTGATCATTGGTTCTGCAGCAGGTGTTGCCGCCATGGGCATGGAAAAAATCGAATTTGGCTGGTACTTGAAGCGCATCTCTTTCCTTGCAGCCCTAGGCTACTTTGCAGGTGCTGCCGTATACCTACTAATGGCACAGATCTAAATCAGCTCAACAGGCTATTACAAAAAGGGAGGCTAATTGCCTCCCTTTTTTATTTGTCTATACCTCATTTTTTCTAAAACAGGTAGTCAGGTGATCGTTGATCAGGCCTGTTGCCTGTAAGTGCGCATAAAGGATGGTACTTCCTAAAAATTTAAAGCCCCGCTTCTTCATGTCCTTGGCCAGCAAGTCTGACTCCGGAGAAGTAGCTGGATAGGGGTCTCCTGGGGCGATGATGTTGATGATGGGTGCTCCGCCGACAAATCCCCAGATATAAGTGGAAAAGCTGCCAAACTCTGCCTGTACCTCCTGGAAGCGTTGCGCATTGGTGATGGCCGCACGAATCTTCAGTGCATTTCGCACGATGCCTTTATCTTGAAGCAACTCTTCCACATAAGATTCTGGAAATTGAGCTACCTGCAGGTAGTCAAAGTCTGCAAAAGCACGGCGATAGCCCGCCCGCTTCTTCAAAATCGTCGCCCAACTCAAGCCTGCTTGGGCGCTCTCCAAGACCAAAAATTCAAAGTGCGTCCGATCATCATACACAGGCACTCCCCACTCTTCATCGTGGTAGCTGATGTATTCGGCAAAGCCAAGGCACCAAGGGCAACGTGTTTTTTCGGGAGTTTCCATCCGCTAAACCTCCACATTTTTGACAGAAATACCAACGGTCTGGTCCCTAAGCAGGGCAAAGCCAAGGCTTTCAACTCAGAAAAATAAGGGATGTGAACTAAGAAAAAGCCTAGCTATTCCAAATGGCCCAGGCGGCTTCAGCCTGAAGCTCGAGCATGTCTTGCCCGTTTTTGGCACGCCCACCTTGCGCGATACAGGCCTGCATGAGGAGCGTTTGCGGGGGATTGTATACCAGATCATAGACCAAATGACTTCCATTGAGCTGCGCCAATGGCACATCGGGCATCTCCTCTACCTTGGGAAAAGTGCCTAAGGGGGTAGTTTGGATGAGGAGCGGGTAGTTTTTCATCCAGTCGGGCTGCTCCAACAGTTCGGCGTAGGTGCACTGCCCAGGCTGGGCGGTTCTAGAGACCACGCGAAAAGGAATGCCCAAGTCGCGAAGTGCCTGCTGCACGGCTTTGGACGCTCCTCCTGTGCCCAAGACCAACGCTGGAGGAATGGCCTCTCCTAGCCAATCCTGCAAAGACTTCTTGAAGCCCAAGTAGTCGGTGTTAAATCCGGTCTTTTTCCCATCTCGGATTCGGATACAATTGACTGCACCGATTTGGGCACAAGAGGGATCCAAAGCTTCGAGGTAGGGAATCACTTGTTCCTTATAGGGGATGGTTACCGAAAGTCCTTCGAGACCAGGGGTATCAAGTAGCAGTTGGGGAAATTTTTGAATGCTTTCTATAGGGTAACCCTCAAATTGACAGCCCTGAATTCCTTCACGAACAAACTTTTCCGTAAAATACTTTTTGGAAAAAGAGTGCCCTAGAGGGTAGCCAATCAAGCCAAATTTTCTCACGCTTCTTGAAGTTTGCTAGCAAGCCACTCGATAAACAAGACCATGCCAATGCCAAACATAAACGCAGCAATCGCCCAAATCAAGTTGGGCTCCTGACCCACTTGGGCCAAATAGTCTGAAGGCAAGATGTTTTCGGTGAGAAAAGGTTTTTGCTCCCCACTCGAAGATGTTCGCCAAGATGTCACCAGCTTCCACGGCCATAGTTCGTTGACAGAACCCAGCATAAAGCCCGAGAGTAAGCCGATAGTAGCCGTATGGAATTTTCTAAGCAGGTAAGACACTACTCTGCTGAACGAGAGAATTCCGACGATACATCCTGACGCAAAAAGGGCTAATGTCAAAAAGTCTTTATCCAACACCGCTTGAAGAATCCGCTCGTATTGGCCTAGAATCAAGAGGATAAAGCTCCCACTAATACCGGGCAAAATCATGGCACAAATGGCAATTGCGCCTGCCACAAAAGTAAACCAATAGTCATCAGGAGTGGTGGTTGGGGGCAGATTGGTCACCCACCAAGCAAAGGCTGTACCTGCCGCAATGGCTAAAACAACACCAACATTCCATTTTTTTATTTCTCTCAAAATCAAAAAGGCGCTCACTAGAATAAGCCCAGTAAAAAAAGACCATAAAGGGATGGGGTGCACCTCCATCAAGTAAGTAATCACACCAGATAGGGTAAAGATGCTGGTCATGATCCCTACCAATAGGCTTAATAAAAAGTTGCCATTGACACGGGCATAGAATTCTTTAATCCGAAAGGACTTCAACAACAAGAGGTTGTCCAGATTGAAGGCATTGATGCTGTCCAATAGCTCCTGGTAGATGCCTGCAATCAGGGCAATGGAACCTCCAGATACGCCAGGAACAATGTCTGCTGCGCCCATGGCGATCCCTTTCAGGTAAGTAAGTCCGTATTTTTTGAGGCTGTTCATCGTCAAAAAGAAAGGCTGATCTGGAAAGCGATCAGCCTATTAACTAAGGTGGAATTAAAGTTTGATTTCGCCGAGAAAGTGGTCAAAAGTATCTCCTCGAAGGCCAAGTCGGATGGTTTCCAGAGGAATCACTTCCGAGGGACTGATGTTTCCAAGATTGACATTGGCACCGAGCAACTTGATAAACCATACTTGCTGGGATTTTTGGGGAGCCTCCCAAAGGATTTTATCTTCTGGCACTTGGGTCAGGATTTCTTCCACCAAGCCTTGGCGCACTTCACCAGAATCTCGGAACAAGCCCACGTTGCCCCCTTCTCTCGCTTCACCAATAACTTTCCATGCGCCAGCACTAAGTTCGGCTTGCATCTGCTCGATCCACTTGTAAGGAGGAATGATCTTGGCTGCATCCTTGGAACCTACCTCAGAGAGTACAGTCACCTGAGTTGATAGCGTGCGGATGTACTCACACTTTTTGTCGTGGTTGAGTGAAATCGACCCATCGGATACTTCCGCATAGGTAAGGCCAAACGTGTCGAGTACCTTTCGGTAGTCGTCAAACTGTCCACGCACGATAAAAGCTTCAAAGAGAGTACCCCCAAAGTAAACGGGTATTCCAGCGGACTGATAGACCGCAATTTTTTCTTTTAAGTGCTTGGTAACGTAGGAAGTGGCCCAGCCAAACTTGACAATGTCTACATAGTCGGCGCAGCTGTCTACAAAATCTTCAGTTTCTCTTAAACTTAGGCCCTTGTCCATGGCCATGGTAAATCCCGTGTTACGGGGCTTTTCAGTCCGTAGTGGGAGATTCTTAAGCAGGTAATTCATTTGCTAGGTATTAAGGTTTGGAGCTAGGATGATCATCCCGGTATTGAGCGATGATCTTGAATACAGCTTTTTGCTTTTTCAATTCAGGCATCAACTCATATAAAATGGTATGCCTATCAAAGTCCAAAGTTAACGCATTTTCCAAATATGTGAAGGCCTCCTTGTATTTCCCCATCTTGATCAGGTAGACCACGAGGCGGTAATACAGCTCTGCTTCTTCTGGCAACTCTTCAATGCCTTCGTTGATCACGTCGATGGTCTCCTCAAAGCGATTTTGATCAAAATAGATGATCGACAGGTTGACATAGGCCTCCATGATCCCTGGCTCTAGGTTGATGGACTCTTCATACGCATCGGAACTTGCCTGTAAGTTGCCCAGGTTAAACTCCGCATCAGCCAAGCCAACCCAGTAGTTGGCGTTGTCTTTGTTGAGGTGGATCGCTTTCTTAAAGTAGTGGATCGCTTCAAAAAACTTTTCCTTCTTCAGCATGCACATGCCCAAGCCAAACCAGGCATCGTCATACTCTTCGTCCAGCTTGGCCGACTTTTTAAAGTAGGTGAAGGCATCGTCGATTTTTCCCAACTTCTCGTAGGCAGCACCCATATAGCAGCAGTTTTCTGCATTGGCTCCTTCGCAGTTGATGGTATTTTGGTAGGCTTCGAGGGCTCCCTGAAAATCATGGGTGTTCATCAGGGAGTTGCCCATGTTGAAGTGCGCTGACGCAAAGGCATCGTCAATCAACAAGGCATACTCGTAGGCTTTGATGGCTTCATCAAACCTGCCCAGACGGTTGTAGACCACGCCAAGGTTGTACCAGGCACCCGCAGAATAGGGATCTTGGTCGATAAATTCTTGGTAGAAGTCCAGGATCTCGTCAAAAGACCCTTCTTCTTCGGTTATCATGGCCAACTGAAAAAGTGCGTCTTCGTGGTTGATGCGGTTTTTGACTGCCTCCTTAAAGTAAAAACTTGCCTTGTCGTTATTGCCTTTGGCACGAAACAAGTTGCCCAACGTGTAAAACACTTCGGCCTTATCCTCTGCCATGGGCAGAAAATTTTCCAACAGGTCAATGCCTTCTTGGAAGTTGTTTGCTAAAATCTGCGCATTGGCCAAGGCCAAGACGATGTCTTCATTATTGGGGGAAAGGTTGTTGAGCTGCTCAAGGATCTCCAAGCCTTCTTCCAACTCGTCGTTGAAAATCAAACACTGGGCTTTCTGCAGGCGTATTTCCACGGAAAAAGGGAATTTTTCCAAGGCGTATTCGGAAGCCCTGAGGGCCTTTAGAAATTTTTGTTGATCAAAGTAAAATCGGATGATGTCCTCCAATTCTTCTTCTTCGAAAAACAGGTCCATGTTGGACTTTAAGGAATCCTCAAAACGCTCTACAAGCTTTTTGTCTTCTTCCCAGTCGTTGTCGTGATCTCCGGTCATTCGGTGGTGCTAAGATTTTTTTAAGATACCCATTTTTTGGTTTTCTCAAAAGCAGCTACTTATTTTTTGCTGCTGCGCTTTGATTCTCCGGGGGGAGATTTTTGCTAGAATGTCTTTAACGCCTTTGTCGAAAAATAAGTTTTGTCAGGGCGATTTGGCCCAGTCCAGGGTCTCGGTCAATTCTCGGTACTCGAAAGCCAACAAGGTCTGCACCTTCGTGTTCCGGTAAGAAATCAATCGCTGTGCATTTCTGGCCACCTGCTGCTGTACCGGGGCGCTAACCAGCCCTAGCAACGAAAGTAGGCGTAGCAATGGAAATCCAAAAGTAATCGCCCAGTTGGGCAAGGGCTTGGTCGGTGCGCTTCCTCCAAACACTTCTGCCACCTGCTGGAAAAAATCCCGGTAGGAGCGGCTTTCTTTGGATAGGATGTAGCGCTCACCCCAGGCATTTTTTTCTACCAAGGCCCGGGTGATTGCCGCGGCATCGCGGACATCGAGGTAGTTGATGTTGCCCTTCGGGAAAAAGGGATTGCCCTGCTTCACGTAGCCATATACGGCGGAACTGCTTTGGCCGTAGG
>JBIIFN010000191.1:0-3938 GCA_044237325.1 Algoriphagus sp. | reverse complement strand
GTTTTGTGATAACCTATTTATAAGACCCGAAGCTCCTGTATCTGAAGACATAAATAAGGGATTCACCATCCTTTGTGTACCTGAATTCACTGCCAATCCCGAGACCGATGGGGTAAAGCATCCCAATTTTACCCTTATCAACTTCAGCAAGCGGATGATCTTAATTGGAGGCACAGCCTATGCCGGTGAAATGAAAAAAGGCATTTTCTCGGTATTGAATTTTATTCTACCGCATCAAAGGCAGGTGCTATCCATGCATTGCTCCGCAAATGTGGGTAAAGAGGGAGATTCGGCATTATTCTTTGGTTTGTCTGGCACTGGCAAAACCACTCTCTCTTCCGATCCGAATCGCTACCTCGTGGGTGACGACGAACACGGATGGTCCGATACTGGAATTTTCAATATCGAAGGAGGTTGCTATGCCAAGGTAATTGACCTAAGCGTTGAAAAAGAGCCGGAGATATTTCATGCCATCAAGCTTGGAGCCATTTTGGAAAACACTCGCTTTGTGCCAGGAACAATAGATGTGGATTACAGTAACAAGTCAGTTACCGAAAATACCCGGACAGCTTATCCCTTGACGCATATACCTTCCTCTTTAAATCCTTCAGTGGCTACGGCACCAAAGCATATATTTTTCCTTACAGCGGATGCTTTCGGCGTCTTGCCTCCAATCTCCAAGCTAAACGAAAACCAGGCCATGTACCACTTCATCTCTGGATACACAGCAAAGGTAGCTGGAACAGAAATGGGCATCGTAGAACCCAAGCTAACCTTCTCCGCCTGCTTTGGAGCAGCTTTTCTCCCGCTACATCCGATGCAGTATGCATTATTGTTTGGGGAAAAGTTAAAAGCTTCCAACGCACAAGTTTGGCTAATCAATACCGGATGGACAGGTGGTCCTTATGGAAAAGGTACCCGCATAAGCCTCAACTATACCCGTGCAATGATCACAGCGGCCCTGGAAGGAAAGTTGGACTATGCACCATTTAGAAAAGATGCTGTTTTTGGTATGAAAGTACCTAAAATCTGTCCTGGTGTGCCTGCCACGCTATTAAACCCGAAAAAAACATGGGAGAATCCGACAGACTATGACGAGCAAGCGCAAGGATTGGCCACAGCTTTCCGAGACAATTTCAAAGTCTATAGTTCACTTGCTACGCAAGCAGTGTTGTCTGGAGGTCCATTAGACGCTTAATCATTGTACTTGATTCAACTCTTTTCATTAAAAAACACCAAAAAGCCAAGACATCGGTTAATTTTGCAACTTGATTACACTAAAACAAGCAACACACTAACACCCTGTATGAAAACAGCTGAAATAATTACTGAAAAAGGTACAATGACCGTAGAATTTTATGAAAAAGACGCTCCTTTGGCCGTTAAAAACTTCGTAGATCTATCTGAAAAAGGCTTTTACGATGGTTTAACTTTCCACCGCGTGATTCCAAATTTTGTCGTTCAAGGAGGATGCCCTTCCGGAACAGGCACTGGTGGACCAGGTTACAAGATTCCTTGCGAACTAGACGGTGAAAACCAATACCATGACCGTGGAGTCCTATCTATGGCACATGCTGGCAGAAATACAGGAGGATCTCAATTCTTCATTTGCCATAGCAGAACCAACACTGCACATTTGGACAGAAACCACACCTGCTTCGGAAAAGTAATTGAAGGTCTAGAAGTAATCGATGCTATCCGTGCTGGAGATAAAATTGAAAAAATCTTGATCCACGAATCCTAAGATCAACTTAAAAGGTAAACTTAAATCCGGTACATGGATGCTTTATGCAGTGTACCGGATTTTTTATTGTTTAAACTTTTGCAAGTCCTTCAAAACCCCAAGAACTTCTCCATGGATTTTAGGAGCAGTCTCTGGGCCTAAAGAGTTGATTTCACCGTAGGGCCGCTCTTTGTAATCGTAGGTAAATGGAGGGTTCACATCCCACTGACTTTTAGGCACGATATAGCCAATCATGTCGTTTGACATTCCAGAGAAAAAAACATACTGTCCTGGAATTTTTTCTCTCAATGCAGGTACTTCTACTGGAGCCAGTTGAAAATCTCCCCCTTTTGGCGATTCTATGCCACCATACAGGATTTCAGGATACAGTTCTCCTGGTACGTGCACAAACGTAGCAGGACCTAGCTTCCAACTAGCAACCTCGGACCGAATTTGCTTCCATCCTACAAAACCACGATCAAAAATTCCTACGAATGCAGCCAATTGAAAGAGGGAATTGTCCATTTGCAAGGCAATGGTTTTAGCCCTGATCCCTAAATCCAAGGTACTATGCTCAACAAGGCTAGTATCCTTTAGCGTTTCTAGAGTGATTTTTGCCAAGGCTTTACCCTGAGCCTTCATTTTTTCAGGGGATTGTGTGAGAAAAGATTCGTTAGAAAAAGGATCTCGCACAGCCATCTCCGGATGTGTGGTCATCAAGCCTCCTACAGCTCCATTGAGAAAAATTGCTACTCCACCAAGCCCTTCCAAAGCAAGTGAATCGTTCATAGAAATGCCCCGCTCAACGTAATTTCGCCAAGGATCAGCAAAATCAGAACTCAGCTGTATATTTTCTAACCAGAGGGTCTCTGGATGATTGCCCCAATTCAAAATGGTGCCAAGCGTCGAGCCTGTTTTTGCATCAAGTACCTGCATCAATTGCAAGCCCGCATCCGATACAAAAGGTGGTCGTGTATCTCCTACCAAATCCTTCAGTCGCTCAGGTTCCTGTGCAAATTTAAAATGGGCTTGCTTTCTTGCGGTAAACGCCTCTCCTACTGCCTTCGCAATTCCTTCTTGAACAGCGGTCATGTAGTCTGGATCGACACCCCTCACGTACTCTGAAGGCCCCCACATACCCATCAAATCAGGAGCTGAATGGACGTGTGTACTTGTGATCACTACATAATCTATTTCTGGGTGACTCTTTTGAATCATTTTTCTTGTGGCAATCACCTCATCGTTGCCAAATCCGATCATGTCAATCACACAAAGCGCCAAGGTGACCTCACCAGACTGGAGTACCATAGCTCTTGCCCACAAGCTGTCTAAAACCCCTTGCGCAGGTCTTGAATTATGGAAGCCCGCCAGCCAAACTGCATCAAACTTACCATTACCATTGGCATCTACGTAGCGATCCCCTTTTTCAGGATCGTACTTTGAGTCACCATCTACGTCTTCCCAGGTTTCAAATCCCGTAGGTGTCAGGTTGACTTTTGAAAATCCCGCCAGAACCTCCCCTGCCTCTGCATAGGTCGACAAATCCAGTTGGTAGTCGCTATGTCTATCCCTAAACTGGTACGTAGAAAAACCAAGCAGGCCCACGAAAAGAATAAGTAGGGTGAATAAGGTAAAAAGAAGGAATTTCCGCATGGCATTTTAGGGTTCAGTGGCACACCTAAAATAGCCTTTTTTGCAGTTACAAAGCAGGCCAGAAAGAGAAAAAATCAAAGAAAAGGTCCGTTCATCAACCAGTACTTGCCTTGAGCCGTTGGTAGCGTTGCTCGTGCAAGTCTGCATGGGGAACAATGTCCTTGTACCAACGCATTCTCAGCGCTTCTTTTTCACTTTCAGAAAGATGGAAATCAGGAAAATTTCCCTCGCTGACGCGCTTCATCAGTTCAAAAAGAAAAATAGAAGCAGAAACTGAAATGTTAAAACTTTCCGTGAACCCTCTCATGGGAATATGAACAAGGCCATCTGCTTTGGACTTAACCTCAGCACTGATCCCTTCGTGCTCGTTGCCAAACACCAAAGCAACCTTTTGGTCTGGCACAAGGGGAAAATCATGAATAGACAACGAGTCGGCAGCTGGGCTGGTGGCCCAGATTTGGTAGCCCTCACTTCGCAAGTGGTTGAAGCACTTGTCTACCGGCGAACCATCAGCGGTATAATACTTATGTAAGTCTACCCACTGGGAGGCTCCTCGCGTAAC
>JBIIFN010000056.1:0-13515 GCA_044237325.1 Algoriphagus sp. | reverse complement strand
TTATAGCTATCGGTTTTTTCTATGAGGTGAATGTCTTGAATCCCAAAGCAATCGCAGGTACGGATGACCGCGCTGGCATTGTGTGGCTTGAATATATCCTCCAATACAACAGTAAAAAATCGGGTACGCTGACTTAAAACACGGGCAATCCCCGTCTTCTTGTTATCAGTAATGTACTGCTCTAAATAGGCCAGCAGCCCTTGGTCCAGCTCAGTCTGGGATTCTTCTTGCTCCATTGGTCAAGCAAAGGTCTTGTTAAAACAGTCCGAGTTGCTCCTCGTCCCCTCTTTTTGGACTTAAGTCAATGGTACTGCCTATCTCTAGGTCGCTATCAACTTCATCTGCTAACTCCTCTTCTTCGCCTTCCATTTCAGCTTCTACTGGCTCTTCGACTTTTACAGGTTCAGAGACAATCAACTGTAGGGATTTAACCTCGTGCGCACTTAGCTTATTACCCAAGGCCCTCCAGCCTTTCACATCGATCAGCATCTCGAGGTCATAGTCCATCTGCTCAACTTCCTTTCCTTTTTGTAGGGTAACAGTCACTTGTGCTTGTGCATCTGTGGTTACAAGACTGAGGAAGGATTGCTTGTGCTCAGTGATAAAGTTGAAGCGCTTATTGAGTGTTGTTGTTTCAATTAAAAAACGCTTTACAAAATACGTTTTGGAGGCTCCGTCGAAATAAATGGCCGATATGACCTTTCCCGGATCAAATTTCTGAATTAATAGTAGCTCGTTGGGCTCGTAACGGTTGGTCAGCTCAAAGCTTGTCAGTTCGTAATCCCCATTTTTGTAGCACACCAAAATCTTGTCATCGCCAAGGAAGTTGCCTACCTGCTTTCCTCTTGAATCTGTGTTTAAACGGCCCACAGATGGATCATAGAATACATTAAGTCCGCCCAGGGTGGATTTGCCTTCCATCTTAAATTGGACCTTGCGCACAGGATATCTAGTTAGAATATTGCCACCCGCAGCCCTGCCTTTGATTTCTACCTCTGCAAAGTCAAAGTCAAACACCTTTACGCGTGCCTTTGCTCCTTGTGTCAAGTAAATGGTAACGAGTTCCGCTTCTCCATTGGGATTGGCCGTCATGTAAAGCATTTTGGAACCCTTGGTGCCCTTGGTCAAATCGTACTCTTTATCGCGAGTTACCCCACCTACTTGGAAACGCTTCACCATGGTGCGACCAGAAACCCCATCTAAATAGATGAAATTATACGTCATGCGGTCGTCATTCTTGCGGAACACGCCCACGTGAACAATGTCTTTACCCATGAACCCCTTTTCTTGGATTTTGGACACTACCAATTTACCATCTCTACGGATGACTACGATCTCATCAAGATCCGAACAATCACAAACAAATTCATCCTTCTTGAGACCATAACCCACGAAGCCGTCTAGACGGTTGACGTACAGCTTGGCATTGTTTGCCGCTACCACAGAAGCCTGAATCGTATCAAAAGCACGGATTTCTGTCTTTCGCTCACGCCCTTTACCGTACTTATCGAGCAAGTTTTGGTAGTAGGCAATGGAATAGTCTGTCAGGTGCTTCAGGTTGTAGTTGACCTCCTTCAGTTCATCCTGAAGACGCTTCATCAACTCATCTGCCTTGAAGGCATCAAATTTTGAAATGCGCTTAATTTTTATTTCCGTCAATCGGATCAGATCCTCCTGAACAATTACCCGATAAAAATCAGGTTTGTAAGGATCTAAGCCTCGGTCTATGGCTTCCAATACCGCATCCCAGGTGGTACATTCCTCGATATCTCGGTAGATGCGGTTTTCGATGAAGATTTTTTCCAATGAAGAGAAAAGCAATTTCTCCAACAACTCCCCTTTTCTGATCTCCAACTCACGACGCAAAAGCTCCTTGGTTTGGGTAGTATTGTATTTAAGGATTTGGTTGACTGTAAGGAAAACTGGCTTGTCAGCAATGATCACACAGGCATTTGGCGAGATGGATACCTCACAATCAGTAAATGCATACAAGGCATCGATGGTGACATCTGGTGAAACACCAGGGGCCAATTGGATTTGAATCTCCACATCTTTGGCCGTATTATCGACTACCTTTTTGATTTTTATCTTGCCCTTATCGTTGGCTTTGAGGATGGAATCAATCAGCGAATCCGTGGTGGTTCCAAAAGGTATTTCTTTGATTAACAAGGTTTTGTTTGCATCTTCTTCAATGCGTGCTCTAACCTTTATTTTTCCCCCACGTAAGCCTTCTTGGTAGTCTGAAAAGTCTGCTAATCCACCCGTCAAGAAATCAGGAAGTACTTGTGGGGAATTGCCTCGGAGTAGCTCAATGGAGGCCTCAATGAGTTCACGGAAATTGTGCGGAAGAATCTTGGTCGACAAACCCACAGCAATTCCTTCTACGCCTTGTGCAAGAAGAAGTGGAAATTTTACTGGAAGGGTGATGGGCTCACGCTTTCTCCCGTCGTACGAAAGTTGCCACTCAGTGGTCTGTGGATTGAATACCACATCGAGTGCAAACTTAGAAAGCCTTGCTTCAATGTATCGTGCAGCTGCGGCTCCATCACCGGTACGCACATCTCCCCAGTTGCCCTGCGTTTCGATAAGCAGGTCTTTTTGCCCCATGTTGACAATGGCATCCCCAATGGAAGCATCTCCGTGTGGGTGATATTGCATGGACTGCCCGATGATGTTGGCCACCTTATTGAATCGGCCGTCATCCATCTCCTTCATGGCGTGAAGGATACGGCGCTGCACTGGCTTCAAACCATCTTCAATGGCCGGCACAGCACGTTCCAAGATCACATAAGAGGCATAATCCAAAAACCAGTCCTTGTACATTCCAGTAATTGGAATGGAATCGTGCAAGGTGCTTTCGTTTTTGTCGGGAAGCTGGGTATCGTCACTCATGAACTTGATCTACAGTTTAGGGTAATCGGTGCAAGACTAATGGGCTCATCAAAGGAGGCTAACTTACTGCTCTAGGCTAGCGTCAACTTCCTCCTCTTCCTCTTTCTTTGGGTCATCCAAGGCCAAATCCTTTTCGATACGCAAATTGTCGATGATAAATACCTGACGATCCGGCGTATTTTTCCCCATATAAAAGGTAAGCAAGTCAGACACTTTGGTGTCTTTATTAAGAATAATCGGGTCTAGGCGGATATCTTCCCCGATGAAGGTGCCAAATTCCTCCGGCGAAATCTCTCCCAAGCCTTTAAATCGGGTGATCTCAGGCTTATTTCCCAACTTGTGGATGGCACGCTGTCGCTCCTCGTCGGAGTAGCAATAGATGGTTTCTTTCTTATTTCGGACCCGAAACAAGGGTGTATCCAAAATAAATAAGTGGCCATTTTTAACCAAATCAGGGAAAAATTGAAGGAAATAGGTCATGATCAGCAGGCGGATGTGCATGCCGTCCACGTCTGCATCGGTAGCGATGACAATCTTTCGGTACCGAAGGTTGTCAATGCCGTCTTCAATATTCAATGCATGCTGGAGCAAATTAAACTCCTCGTTTTCATACACCACCTTTTTGGTCATACCAAAGCAGTTAAGCGGCTTGCCACGAAGTGAAAACACTGCCTGTGTCTGTACATCACGGCTTTTGGTGATGGATCCTGAAGCCGAATCCCCTTCGGTGATAAACAACATCGTCTTGTTTTTGATGTCCTCATCACATTTTGGGTCGTCGTAATGCGCTCTGCAATCCCGCAGTTTTTTGTTATGCAGGTTGGCCTTTTTGGCGCGCTCGTTTGCTAGTTTCTTGATGCCAGAGATTTCCTTTCGCTCACGCTCGGATTGTAAGATTCGCTTTAGCAAAGCTTCAGCCGTGGAAGGGTTCTTATGCAGGTAGTTGTCAAGCTCGGTTTTTATGAAGTCGTTGACAAAAGTCCGTAGCGTAGGTCCATCTGGGCCCACACTCTGAGAACCCAACTTGGTTTTGGTTTGCGATTCAAATACAGGCTCTTGCACGCGCACAGCGATGGCAGCCACCACAGATTGGCGGATGTCGGAGGCATCAAAGTCCTTTTTGTAAAACTCCCGTATGGTCTTTACAATGGCTTCACGAAACGCTGCCAGGTGGGTACCTCCTTGCGTGGTATATTGACCATTGACGAAAGAGTAGTATTCCTCTCCATAGCTTCCTGAATGCGTCAGTGCCATTTCAATGTCGTTTCCTTTCAGGTGGATGATCGGATAGCGGATGCTTTCTTCGTCTACCTTATTGGAAAGAAGGTCAAATAACCCTCGGTCTGAAAAAAACTTTTTCCCGTTGAAATTGATGGTTAGGCCTGCATTGAGGTAGGCATAATTCCACATCTGGTTTTCCAGGTACTCCGGGATATAATGGTAATTTTTGAAAATGGACGCATCTGGAGAAAAGACCACCTTCGTTCCGTTGCGGTCCGAGGATTTTTCAATGGCAGGATCACTAACGAGTATTCCTCTTTCAAACTCAGCAATTTTGGTTTCCCCGTCGCGGATGGATTGCACCTTGAAAAAATCAGAGAGGGCATTGACCGCTTTGGTACCGACGCCGTTTAATCCTACGGATTTTTGAAATGCGCCAGAGTCGTATTTACCACCCGTATTGATTTTGGAGACGCAATCAATCACTTTACCAAGTGGAATACCTCGTCCATAATCGCGAACCTCTACTTTGTGCTCGGAAATCTTAACTTCTATGGTACGTCCATGGCCCATCATGTGTTCGTCGATGGAGTTGTCCAGCACTTCCTTGACAAGGACGTAGATGCCATCATCTTGGGCACTTCCATCACCCAACTTGCCTATGTACATGCCTGGTCGGAGGCGAATATGCTCTCTCCAATCCAGGGATTTGATACTGTCTTCGGTATATTGTACTTGATCTGCCATTCGGATACTAGCTTGCCTGCTGGGCGGTTTTAAACTTTTTAACGAGCAATATAAAAAGTCCAATGATCCAGGCCATCAAGACCAATGGCAATAGAAAAAACCAAAGGCGGTAGGCTTCAATGCCAAGATCATCTTGCTTGTTGATTACGTGAACGAAAAGACCCGTAAGCACCAAGCCTAGGTTGACCCAGCCTCCAAAAGAATAAAACCACAACAAGAGGTAGTCTCTGAAGGGGTCACCCAAAGGAAAAAAGCGGTGTAATTTTCTATTGGCCTTGGTCTCCAACGACTTGGGGAGGTACATGACCAACAAGTTGAGAATCAAAAAAGTAGCTGCCATCATATAGAAGAAACTGCTTTTTTCAAACTCTTGAATGACAGTACCCAAGTCGTCCACCTGAAAGCCCACCATAGCGGGAAGAGCAGCGTACCAAAAGAGTAACGTAAGGAGAAAAACCAGAATGCTTAAGAAATAGAAGACCTTTCCGAATCGGTAATACATGAAATGATTGATTTAGGCTGCAATATAACCGATTTGACTAAACCTTCGCCCCTTTCTTTGGGTTCAAAAACTGACAATTTTAGTCAAACTTTAATTATTGGGCTTTGGGTCAATGACCTTAGCAAAAATCAAGCGATCTTTACTCACTAATCTACACCCATGAAATCCCTATCCTTTCTTTTTGCAGCAGCGATTCTCCTCACTCTTGGCTCTTGCAGCTCTGCTGTGGATGCTGGAAAAATCAACCTGGAAAACTGGAAAGCAGACCGCTATGGTTGCAAAGGATTACGTGCAAAAGATTTGGCAGAGTTTAAGGCCATCAAAAACCAATTTTTAGGCATCGACAACCAAGCCATGATCAAAACCTTCGGTAGGCCTGATCGCGTGGAGCTGGTGGATAAAAGCCAAAGCTTTTTCTTTTATTTTATCGAACCCAGTGGGGATTGCGAAGGTGTGGAAACAGAAAAAGAACCCCTGAAGGTTCTTTTTCGAATGAATGCGCTTAGTCGCGTGTCTGAAGTGACGGTTACAAACCTGAATCCATAAAGCAGAGCGCTGCAGCACCCAAGGTACCTGCATTATTTTCTAAGGTGGCTTTTTTCAAGCGCAAATCTTTCACATAATAGGGTGTGAGGTACTTTCGGGTATTGTATTCGATGGTTGGCATCATAAACTCAAGACCGGCTGAAATTCCTCCTCCAAAATAAACATCAGTAACATCGAGCACACGGATGGTGGACACAATGGATTCACTAATGATCTCCGCTACCTCTTTAAATACCATCAAGGATACTTCATTTCCCATCCGTGCAGTATCTACTAGCAAGTGGGTGCCCAACTCCTTGCCTACCAACTCACCTGCTTTTTCAGGATAGGCGGCAATCAAGTTGGCCATGATCTTCAAGATTCCTTTTCTACCAATTAGGGTTTCTAAGCCTGCATTTCCTCTGGAAAGCATGTGGCCCATCTCAAGGGCATTGCCGCGGGAACCTTTAAATACTTCCCCGTCCAAGACCAATGCACTGCCAATGCCCGTACCCATGGTGATGAATAGGAAGTTGTCTGAAATGGCACCTTTTCCAAAGTGGAACTCACCAATTGCCGCAGCTGCAGCGTCATTTTCTAGGAAAAACTCGTGTTTTGGGTATTGAGCTTTCAGCATCGCTTTGAGCGGAAAGTTGTTCAATGCTGGAATGGCAGGAATCTCCAAAGGCGTCATGCGATTCTTGCTGATCATACCAGGGAGACCGATACCCACCTTGCCCACCTGCGGAAACTTCTCCAAGTAGGTTCCAATGGCGCGAACGAAGTTAGGGCCAAAGCCATCTGCATGCTCTCTGTATCCGGTGGTTTCTTCCTTATAAAAATCGCAGAGTGTACCTGCTTTATCTACTAATCCAATTTTTAGATGTGTACCTCCAACATCTACTCCTAAAAACTGAGTATCCGAAACATTCATAGTTTACTGGGTCCTTTTTTGATTGGTAAAAAAGCAAAACTATTCCTTTACTTCTTATATTCTTTGCCGATCTCTGAAAAAATTTTGTGAACTGCTGGGCAAACAAGCGTATTGGTAAGGCTTAAATCTAAAATGCCGAGCATATTTTTCCTATTGGTATGCGGGTATTCCCGGCAGGCTTTGGGACGCTCTTCGTACACCAAGCAAGCATTATCTGCCCCCAAAAAAGGGCAAGGAGCACTCGTAAACACATAATCTCCCTCCTCGTCTCGCCGCAAATAGCTATCGATAAACGAGCTTGATTTCATTCGAAATGTCTTCGCCAACCGATCGATATCGGTTTGAATCAGGATGGGACTGGTCGTTTTGCAGCAATTGGCACAGGTCAAGCAATCTAACCCGGCAAAAACTACCTCGTGGGCCTGGTGAAATCGCTCGTCTAAGTTTTTAGGGCGGGTATTCTTGAGCTTCTCCTTCACTTTCCGATGAGCCGGAAAGTCCGAAAGGCTTTCCTTCGTGAATTTGACTAAATCGATTGCTTCCTGAGGCTTTTTAGGCATTATTCCTGGGAACTAAGTAACTCTACTTCTCGATTAATCCCTTGATAATGAAATGCCATCTTCGTGGATGACAATTTCCCGGGCCTTGTACAACTGTCCGATGCACTGCTTGAAGTGTTTTTTGCTCATGCCAAGCACTTGCTTTATTACTTCAGGATCGGTCTTGTCATGTAGAGGCAGAAATCCTTTTTGCTCCAACACCTGCAGTATTTTCTCCGAGCCCTCATCGTACTTCACTTTGCCAATTGGCAAGAGTTGTAAATCGATTTTTCCATCCTCTCTACGCTTCTTTACCCATAGCTTTCGTGTTTCGCCCAGGTTGAGCTCTTGAAAAACCTCATTGGCATAAAGCAAGCCCTCGTATCGATCTTCCAGCAATACTTTATAGCCAAGATCGGTTCGTTCAAAAATCATCCCCTGAACTTCATTTCCGGAAAAATAATCTTTTGGCGCAGGATACATAAACTCCCCGTACTTACTCACCCCAATAAGTCGGGTAGATTTATAATCTACACAAACCCGAACTAGGTATTTTTGACCGACGGTCATTGGCTTAGCCATTTCGGCATTGGGCACAAAAAGATCCTTCAACAATCCCCAATCCATAAAGGCTCCAAAGGAAGTTACTTCTTTGCAGGTCAACACGGCAAATTCATCCAACAAGGCAATGGGACGGTCGGTAACAGCCACAGGACGGTCTTCACTGTCAGTGTACACAAACACTTCCAATTCATCCCCCTCTTGCTCCTCACCCTTGAGATAGCCCTTTGGTAGCAGCAGCTCTCCCCCATCACTAAGCGCCAAATAAGCGCCAAAATCAGTGAATCGGTTGATGCGTAGCGTGTTAACAAGTCCAAGTTCTTTCATTTGCCAAAGGTAAAAATTAATCGGGTTTCCAACTGCTAAAAAATTGGACATTACCTGTCAGCAAAAGGCGCCTGCTAATTGGAATTCGCCGGGCAACCCCGTAGTTTTGGAAGCGGCTTATTTCAAATTAGCCGACAGCTCTACCGCATTAAAAATAGTAAATAGGCATGAAAAATATCACCGTTATCGGTTCAGGCACCATGGGCAACGGCATTGCCCACCTTTTTGCGCAGCATGGCTTTGCCGTGTCCCTTGTTGACCTCTCTGCAGAACAGTTGAATAAGGCAATGGCCACCATTGCTAAAAATATGGACCGACAGGTTAGCAAAGGTATCCTCACCGAAACGGAAAAAGAGGCTGCATTGAACCGAATTGGTACTTTTACTCAAGTTTCGGAGGGAGTCAAACAAGCCGTTTTGGTGGTAGAAGCAGCCACCGAAAACTTGGCACTTAAGCTTGATCTTTTTCGTCAGATGGACCAGCATGCACCTGCAAATGCCATCTTAGCTTCAAATACCTCCTCGATTTCAATTACCAAAATAGCTGCAGCAACCCAACGTCCAGCTCAAGTAATCGGCATGCACTTCATGAATCCAGTGCCTGTCATGAAGCTAGTGGAAGTCATCCGGGGCTATGCTACCTCTGATGAGACCACTTCCTCCATCATGAATCTTTCGCTTCAGTTAGAAAAGGTACCTGTTGAAGTACAGGATTATCCGGGCTTTATTGCTAACCGCATCCTGATGCCGATGATCAACGAGGCCATCTACAGTTTGTACGAAGGTGTGGCCGGCGTCTCCGAAATTGATACCGTCATGAAGTTGGGCATGGCACATCCGATGGGACCTTTGCAACTTGCTGATTTCATTGGACTTGATGTCTGCTTATCCATCCTTCGCGTGCTCCAAGATGGCTTTGGCAATCCCAAATATGCCCCTTGTCCACTCCTAGTCAATATGGTGGAAGCCGGATTTAAGGGTGTAAAAAGTGGTGAAGGCTTCTATAGCTACGCTTCAGGAACCAAGGATTGCCCTGTTTCTTCTCGATTCTCAAGATAAGTCCAGCCCCTCAATTTTATACCCATACCCTCCAATGCATTTAGCTGTAGCAGGAAATATCGGAAGTGGAAAAACCACCCTTACCGAAAAATTAGCCAAACATTACGGTTGGAAGGCCGAATTTGAGGCCGTTGATGACAATCCTTACCTGGCCGACTTTTACGAAGACATGAAGCGCTGGTCTTTTCACCTGCAGGTGTATTTTCTGAATTCCCGCTTCAACCAGCTCAAGAAAATCCAAGAAACCGCCGGTTCCTTTATCCAAGACCGTACCATCTACGAGGATGCCTATATTTTTGCCGCCAACTTATACAAGAGCAAGCTGCTTACGGATCGAGATTATGCCAACTACAAAAACTTGTTTGATTCGATGATCTCGCACGTAAGCCCACCGGACTTGCTGATTTATTTGAAGGCAGACATTCCCAAACTGGTTGGTCAAATTGAAAAAAGAGGGCGAAGCTACGAGACTACCATGCGCATCGACTACCTCAAAAACCTAAATGTGCATTACGAAGACTGGATTGCAGGGTATCAAGAAGGTAAGCTCTTGGTAATCGATGTCAACGAGCTAGATTTTGTGGAGCGAGCTGGAGATTTTTCCTTTATCGTTGAAAAGATAGAACGAGAGATATTCGGCCTATTTGCTTGAGGCCTTTTCAGTGGTAAGCTGCTTGCGCAAAAGTAACCAGCAGCTTAGGCAAGCTTTCGCATCAACCAAGCATAAATCACTGCACGCTGCTCTTCCTTTGGATTGATGAGAAGTTGATCCAATCGCTTGAGTGAACCTCCGGTCATGAGCGTTTCGTATGGGCTAAGACGAATCAGTTTGTAGCCATGAATGCGGGTTTGCAGGTCGATCTGCATACTATTGTAGGCAAGTAACTTCCATCCAGAGGCGCCGCTGCCATAAAAATCTCCTGGAGCGGACGATTCTCCAAAAATACGTTTCGCTAGCGGAGGACCCTCCCATATTTTTTGAGGCATGCCCACCTTGAGGGCTTCTTTCTCATACGTTCGGCAGAGTCTTTTATGTCCTTCGAGGAATGGAAACTGAAACTCTTCGTATAGTGCTGAGCGAAGGGTGATTCCTCGGTAGCGGTTAAACTGGAGTTCCTCATCCCAAACGATAAGGTTTCGCCCTAGCTTAAAGTCAAAGGTTAGCTTTTCAAAAAGTGGCAATGAGCCCGCTCCGCCCAATTCGGCAAGCGTATCACTCAACCAGCCTTTGCCTTTGCTGTCTAGGTATGTTGATTGAATAGGAAGTTCTTCTTGCCAAGAATAGGTAGCTCCACCTTCACGTAGAATCGCGTCGAGCTGCCGCGTCATCAACTGCTCCATGAATTGCTTAGGTATTGTCGCGGAGGATTTCCCAGGTATGGTCAGCCAAGAGTTTGATTTCGGCAACAAAATTTGCCCAATCCTTCTTTCTGCCCCATTCTTCAGGGCCGATCATGCTTAAAAAATCAAACCCATCTGCCTTTTGGTAAAGGTAATACCTGTGGTTAATCAAGGGTTCGAAAGAGATAGAGGCCATGTAAATACGCTCGGAAACTTCTACACGCGATTGAATTTTTTTGGCTTGCTCAGCAAGTAGGCGCATCTGATCATAGATCTGAGACATTTGCATGTCTGTTTGGCTATGCATGGCAGCCACTGCTCGACCAGTGATCTTTCCTTTGTCTTCCGGCTTGATGAGGGCACTTCCTGCGTGGTGACCATAAGGCAAAATCCCCGGGTTTTCCGTGGTCTTTTCCTTCATCAAATCCAGATCCAAACGATCTACATCAATCTTCTTTCCTATCATGCCTACTATTTTTCAACTTCTGTAGAAATTCGTTCTTTCAAATTACCCTTAGAGCCTGGAAAAGTGGTTCTTCTAGAGATGTCATAACTCACGTAGAGAATGGCCAGCATGAACAACACAAAAAGCAACAAGAAGATTTTTTTATTTTTCTGCATCAGTAAAAAGATTCAACGCACAAAATTAACGATTACTACCCTTTTTGTTCCTGTTTGATCCACTCATTTTTAGAATCCTTTCCCTTCCAAACGGAACTGAATACTTGTTTCAAGGTCTATTATGAGTTTAAAACTCATTCCTTACGCAATTGTTAAAAACTCTTCCTAAAAAATTTACTAAATGAATTTCCACCAATGGAATACCTTCCATGCCCTAGATTTATAAATTGCAGGGATTACACCCTTGACTCTTACGTTCATGGATTTGAAATACAATCCATTTTTCCTATTCCCAATTAAATTCACTTGTTCTAGCCTTATGCTACGCAAAATCTTCCTTCTTCTGCCCCTACTTTGGGTTTACTCTCTTTCTTTCGCACAATCTCAATTGTCCGTAGAGTCCATCATGCGAGACCCAAGCTGGATGGGAACATTTCCCTCCGGACATTATTGGAGCGCCAATAGTAAGCAGATTTACTTCAATTACAACCCCGAAAAGAACCTAGCCGACTCACTCTACAAAATTGAGGCAATTGCAGGAGCCAAACCAAGCAAAGTCCTGTGGTCAGAAGAAAAAACGCTGAAGAAGGAAGAGATTTTATCCTCAGATAAAAGCCTAAAACTTTACAAAAAAGGCAATCAGGTCTTTTTGGAAGATGTAAAAAAAGGAAAAACAACCACCCTGTTTGATTGGTATGATCCCTTGGAGAAACTCAAATTTCTGGCCAATGAAAACTACATCGCCTTTAGTTCTGAACTGAATTTTTACCGATTTGATCGGAAAAGCAATCGTCTTGAAAAACTAACTTCCATCGTAAACGGCACTAAACCAGCCAAATCAAAGCCGGCTGAATCTGCAAAAATCAATTTCTTGGAGCAGGAAAACCTTGCCTTGCTCGAGGAGGTTCGTAAGCGAAAAGAAGCCCAAAAAGCATCCCAAGCCTACCGAGTCAGCATCCGTGAAGCCGTCGAGGAGGAATTTGTGTTTTATACCGAAGGGAAAAATCTCACCAACCTGCAACTTTCAGCAGATGGGCGCTATGTCACCTTTTCTGTATTCACTCCTCCAGCAGGAAATAAAAGCACCAAAGTGCCTGATTACGCTGCGGCATCTGGCTACACCGAGGATCTCAACAGCAGACCTAAAGTGGGTACCCAATCAGGGAAGATGGAATTGGGAATTTATGATTTGGACCGAGATACCGTATACTACGTAAATACCGCCAGCCTCCCAGGAATACAGGACGCTCCAGATTACCGGGCCGATTATCCTGAAAAAACTTGGGAGAAAAAGAATCGGGAATTATCCCTTACGGGACCTTATTTCTCCCCTGATGGAACTCAGGCAGTACTTCAAGCGAGAGCGGTAGACAATAAGGATCGCTGGATTGCCTCCATTGATTTGACCTCAGGAGCCTTGACTACTTTAGACCGTCAGCGCGATGAGGCCTGGATTGCGGGCCCAGGAATTGGATGGGGCGGCACCTTAGGCTGGCTTCCTGACTCCAAGCACCTGTACTTCCAATCCGAAGAAAGTGGCTATTCCCATCTCTACCTCGTAGATGTGACTACAAAAGAGAAAAAAGCACTAACCGCAGGTAAATTTGAAGTATTTGATCCCTTTTTGTCCCAAGACAAAAAGTCTTGGTACCTGACCACCTCTGAAGTACATCCAGGTGAGCGTCATTTTTACCGCATGCCGTTAATGGGTGGAAAGATGGAGCAGTTGACCTCCATGGAAGGTGAAAATCAGGTAGTCCTTTCTCCTGATGAAAAGCAGCTTGCCATCTTACACAGTTACTCCAATGTGCCATATGAATTGTATGTGCAAGAAAACAAGGTTGGGGCGAAACCCATCCGCCTGACATCTGGACAATCTGAGGAATTTAAAAGTTACGCTTGGCGTGACCCACAACTAGTACGTTTCACTGCTCAGGATGGTGCCCAAGTACCTGCACGGCTTTACCTACCCGATCCTAGCAAAAAGAATGGGGCGGCCGTCATCTTCGTGCATGGTGCCGGATACCTTCAAAATGTCCACAAGTGGTGGAGCAGCTACTTTCGAGAGTATTTTTTCCATAACCTCCTTACTGACCTAGGCTATACCGTCTTGGATATCGATTACCGAGGATCCGCAGGCTATGGCCGCGACTGGCGAACCGGGATCTACCGTCACATGGGAGGCAAAGACCTTTCCGACCAAGTGGATGGAGCCCAATACCTCATGAAGCAACACGGAGTCGAAGC
>JBIIFN010000032.1:0-17698 GCA_044237325.1 Algoriphagus sp. | reverse complement strand
AAGACCTTGGCCTGCTGGTCATCGATGAAGAACAAAAATTTGGGGTGAAAGTAAAAGACCAACTCAAAAACCTACGCGTCAACGTGGATGTGCTCACATTGACCGCCACGCCGATCCCGCGTACTCTGCACTTTTCCTTGATGGGCGCACGCGATCTATCCGTGATTGCCACGCCACCACCCAACAGGCAGCCGGTAACCACCGAGGTGCAAACCTTCGAAGAAGAAGTCATCCGCGATGCCGTCTCTTACGAACTCCGCAGAGGAGGGCAGGTATTTTTTGTACACAACCGTGTGGGCGAAATCGACAGCATCGCCAACCTGATCCTAAAATTGGTTCCGGACGCCCGCGTAATCGGCGCCCATGGGCAGATGGATGGCGATAAATTGGAAAAAATCATGGTGGACTTCATCAACCACCAGTACGACGTATTGGTGTCCACCAACATCATTGAATCGGGACTCGACATTCCCAATGCAAACACAATTCTGATTAACCGGGCGCATATGTTTGGTCTTTCTGACCTCCACCAGATGCGTGGACGCGTGGGAAGAAGCAATAAAAAAGCATTTTGCTACCTGCTCACCAGCCCCCTTTCGGGACTTACGGCAGAGGCGAGAAAGCGCCTGCAAACCTTGGAGGAATTTTCTGACCTTGGAGACGGATTCAAGGTGGCCATGAAGGATCTCGATATCCGTGGGGCGGGCAACCTCCTCGGCGCAGAGCAGAGCGGTTTCATCACCGACTTGGGATTTGAGATGTACCACAAAATCCTCGACGAGGCGGTACAGGAACTGAAAGAAAATGAATTTGCTGCCTTATTTGAAGAAGACCTGGCCGACAAAGTGGCCGTACTAGTTCAGGATTGTACCATTGAAACCGACCTAGAGCTCCTCATTCCAGAAGGCTACGTGAGCAATATCAGCGAGCGACTCGGACTCTATTCCAAGCTAGACGGACTAAAAGACGAGGAGGGACTTGAAAAATTTGGCAAGACGCTGCTCGATCGATTTGGCCCACTACCTCAGGCAGTGAAGGACCTCATGGAAACGGTACGGCTACGCTGGCAAGCAGAAGCCCTAGGCATCGAAAAGCTCGTATTAAAGTCCTCCCAGATGAAATGCTACCTGCTTCCATCGAGCAAGGATAGCTACTATGCTTCGCCTATTTTTGGGAATATTATGAAATTTGTGCAAACAAGACCGAAGTCATGTAAAATAAAAGAACATAAAAATCGTTTGATACTGAGTATCGAAAGCGTGGCCTCTATACAAAAGGCACAGCATTTGCTTAAAGAAATGAGTTCTTAAAAATCCCTCCAGAGCAAAGGCTTCGGAGCTTGACCCTTAGGTAATCCAAACAAAAGGTCAGGCACCTGCTTGCAAAGGGAGTATTTCCTTACCTAAATTAGTGTACTTTTGTACAAACTGCCCTTAGTTCAGGGCAAAAGAGCCGGGCAAATGCAAGGCAAGTAACTTAAAGAAAAACCAATGTGGCTTAGTGGCAAACCCACGAGGCCTTGACTAGTAAAAAAGAAATAGACCAAACAACTTTACCTTATGCGTCTAAATACAACCTCTTGGAGAACTTGGGCCATCGCCCTTACCTTGATCGCGGCTACCGTGTTGAGCTCCTGCCAGAAAAATAACAGCTACGGCAGAAGAACTGCAGGCGCCCCAGGCAAGCGTAGTGCTACCACTGGCGCCAGTTTCTCATTTAAGTCAGAAGATTCCACCCAGTTTTTTGTTGCCAAAAAAGCAGAACAAATCCCTGGTCCCAACTTGCGCTTGATTCAAGGCGGGCGTGCCGTGCTCGGCTCTCAAGAAGAGGACGTGATGGCCTTCCGTGACAACTTGGAGCGGACAGTTTCTATCGCAACCTTCTGGATGGATGAAACCGAAATGACCAATAATGACTACAAGGAGTTTCTATTCGACATGAAAAAGCAAGTGGGAGCCAATAACTTGAAGGAATTAGAGCCCTCTGAAGAAGTATGGCGCGGTGCCATGTCCTTCAATGACGTGTACGAATCCTACTATTTCCGCTTCCCAGGATTTAATTTTTATCCAGTTGCTGGCGTGTCTTGGACACAGGCCAATGCCTATGCCAAGTGGAGAACCGAGTACGTACAGAAGCAAATCGTAAAGGACATGAAAATGGACTCTACGTTGACTAGAGCACAACTGATTGAACGAGGCGTGGTGATCGCAGAATTTAGACTACCAACAGAAGCCGAGTGGGAATATGCTGCCAAAGCCATGGTGGGCACCCAATACCTGGATGAAAACCAAGAGTACGGAAGAATTTACCCTTGGGACGGTCGCGGTGTAAGAAACCCGTATGACGGCAGAGGTAAAAAAGGCGGCAAGCAGGGAGACTTCTTGGCCAACTTCAAAAGAGGTAGAGGTGACTATGCGGGTATTGCAGGAAAAGAAACCAACGACGGTGAAATCCTCCCTACCAACGTATACGACATGGCTCCAAACGATTTTGGTCTCTATAACATGGCTGGCAATATGAACGAGTGGGTATATGACGTGTACCGCCCACTTTCCTTCCAGGACGCAGACGATCTCAACCCGCTTAGAAAAGACGGCGTCTTCGACGAACAAAAAAATTACGGAAGTGCCTTACTCAATGACTCTACCCGCGTATACAAAGGCGGCTCCTGGAGAGACGTCACCTACTGGCTAGCGCCAGGAGCCCGTCGCTTCATGCACCAGGACTCTTCTACCAACCACATCGGTTTCCGTTGCTCCATGGTTTCCATCGGAGGAAAAGGAAAGTAAGCATCCTTCCCCATTGTAAAGGCCCAACTACCGTTGGGCCTTTTTTTTTGCCATGACTAGAGGCTCCTTTTTTGAGAACCCCTGATTTCTATTACCTTGGAACTGAATCTACCCAAACTCCGCATGAACCAGGCCTCTATCCGTCCCCTGCTACTTGTTCTAGCCCTACTTCTAGGACAGCCCCTCTGGGCACAAAGCACCTACCAAACACCACCAGCTTCCATATCGGAACTGCTAAACGCTCCCTCCACCCCTACAGTGTCTTTTTCCAAGGATGGCTCCCTGATGCTGATCCTTTCGCGCAGCGAGTCGCCTTCCATTGAGGACCTCGCCCAGCCCGAGCTTCGCATCGCAGGCATTCGCATCAACCCTAGAACTTCTGGCCCAAGTCGTGCCGGAGGATCCACCAACCTGGTCCTCAAAAAAACAGCTACCGGAGAAGAAATTCAGGTGAAAGGCCTTCCAGTCAAGCCAAAAATGAACGGAGTCACCTTCTCTCCAAACGAAGCTTACTTGTCCTTCACCCAAACCGAAGACGAAGGAATCAGCCTTTGGATCGTAGATCTAAAAACCTACGAAGCAAAAAAACTCACCGCCCCCATCCTCAACCAGGTACAAGGAAATTCCGTGGCCTGGCTATCAGACACTAGCCTCCTCATCAAGGCCATCAACCCCGCACGGGGGGCAATGCCAAAAGCACCACTCGCACCTACAGGCCCCATCATCCAAGAAACATCAGGCAACGCAGCACCAAGCCGTACCTACCAAGATTTGCTGGCCAACCCACACGGCGAAGCACTTTTTGCCTACTTCATGGACGCTCAACTCATGCATGTCACTTTGGACGGCAGTTTAACTCCAGTAGGCAAGCCTGGCTTGGTAAAGTCCATGCTCCTCAGCCCAGACAAAGCCTACCTCTTGGTAGAAACCATCCAAAAACCTTTTTCTTACCTCGTTCCCGCAGACCGGTTTCCTTATACAGTGGAACTCTGGAACAGCTCCGGAAGCCTCGTAAAGACCATTGCTCAAATTCCCCTAGACGAAGTTCGTCCAAGCGGCTTTGATGCCACCGTGAGCGGCATTCGATCTGTCAACTGGCGCGCAGACGTAGCCGCTACCCTCTACTGGGTAGAAGCACAAGACAAGGGCGACCCGAAAGTAAAAGTCACTGAGCGAGACCACGTGTATACCCTAGCAGCGCCCTTTTCAGGAGAAAAACAAAAGTTGGTAGGCACGACACTTCGTTATGGCGGCATCAGCTGGTCAGACGATAGCTTTGCTCTACTGAACGAACGCTGGTCAGCCAGCCGCACCGAACGCGTTTCCGTCATCCAACCCGGAACCCCAAGTCAAGCCCCTCGATCCATCATCGAGCGCTCCTCCGACGACCTTTACAACGATCCAGGCAGCCCCTTATTTACTGTCAACACCTTCGGTAGAAGTGTGCTTCTTCGCAACGGAGACCTCGTGTATATGACCTCCGAAGGGGGAAGCCCAGATGGCAGCATGCCTTTCCTCTCCACCTTCAACACCAGTACCAAGGCCCAAAAAATCCTTTGGAGATCTCAAGCACCTTTCTACGAGCGTATCGCTAAGGTGCTCAACGCAGATGCAAGCTCCTTCATCACCATCAAAGAAGGCATCGACACCCAGCCCAACTACTGGTTGCACAGCAGCAAAAAGAAGTCGGCTCCCAAGCAACTCACCGCTTTTGCTGATCCCTACCCAAGCTTGAAGGGCATCCAAAAGCAACTCATCACCTACCCTAGAAAAGACGGCCTCAACCTATCCGCCGTCCTCTACACCCCGGCAGGTTACGATCCCGCCAAAGATGCACCGCTACCCGTGCTCATGTGGGCCTACCCACGAGAGTACAAGTCTGCGGCCGATGCCGCCCAAGTGAGAGGCTCCAAGTACACCTTTACCCGCCTCAACTGGGGTTCTCCGATCTACTGGGTTACCCGCGGCTACGCCATCATGGACCAAACCGAAATGCCTATCGTAGGTGAAGGGGACCAAGAGCCCAATGATTTCTTCATCGAACAGCTTGTGGCCAATGCGGAAGCCGCCATCGATAAGGTGGTAGCCATGGGTATCGGAGACCGCAACCGCATCGCGGTAGGAGGACACTCTTACGGTGCATTCATGACGGCCAACTTGCTTTCCCATACAAAGCTTTTTGCCGCAGGCATCGCTAGAAGTGGCGCCTACAACCGTACGCTGACTCCCTTTGGCTTTCAATACGAGCAGCGAAGCTACTGGGAGGCCCCAGAAGTATATTTCAACATGTCTCCTTTCTCTTTCGCAGACCAAGTAAAGACCCCAATCCTGCTTATCCACGGGGAGGCAGACAATAACTCGGGTACTTTCCCTATCCAGTCCGAGCGCTATTACAATGCGCTAAAAGGACATGGCGCCACCACCCGTCTGGTCCTATTGCCTCACGAAAGCCATGGCTATGCAGGCAAAGAATCTGTCAACCATACCCTCTGGGAAATGGACAGCTGGCTAGAAAAATATGTGAAGAATCGGAAGTAATTGGTGTATCCGCAACTAGGTATGTAGGTTAAAATTGGGTCACAAGTATGCGGATACGTCCACAGACGACGGTCAACAGTCCACAGCCCATCTAAACTATTAATTTAAAAAGCCCTTTTTCGAACTGAAAAAGGGCTTTTCTATTAATACTGTTTGCTTATTCGCTTTTTCACTACTAACCAAAGAAGATGGTGCTTGAAGTTCAATTGAGTGGACCGTGGACTGTCGTCCGTTGACAATTTCAAAAAACTTACAAATCAGCGCCCCACATAAACAGCAAAAAGAGAACGCCTAGCACAATTCGGTACCAACCGAAGGCAGTAAAACCATTACTGGACACGTAGGTCAAAAACAACTTTACCGCTACCCAAGCCGAAGCAAAGGCAACCACAAAGCCGATGGCCAACAGGCTGAGCTGCTCGGAAGTGAAGGCAAGGTCTGTTTTAAGCAAGTCGTAGCCCCCAGCAGCCATCATGGTAGGTACGGCCAGCAAAAAAGAAAATTCCATCGCCTGCTTCCTGTCCAAGCCATTAAACACGCCCCCAATGATGGTCGCTGCCGCGCGAGAGGTGCCTGGCACCATGGACAAACACTGGAAAAGGCCAATGAAAAAGGCGTTTTTGTAAGAAATGTCCTCCACCTCAGCCACTGTAGTGGTTTGCTGTAGGACTTTTTTGTCGATAAAAAGCAACACTACACCACCCAAGATCAGCGATACCGACACCACAATTGGATTGAACAGGTAGGCCTTGATATAGTCGTAGGCCAGTAAGCCCACCACTGCCGTGGGAAGAAATGCTGTAACCAGCTTGAAGTAGATGGTGAGGCTGCGCAAAAAGCGTTTGATGTACATCAGCGCAATAGCCAAGATGGCGCCTAGCTGAATGAATACCTCGAAGGTCTTTACAAATTCATCCTCGTGGACACCCATGGCCGTAGACGCCAAAATCATGTGTCCAGTCGAGGAAATAGGGAGAAACTCGGTAAGGCCTTCAATAATGGCAATGAGGATACTCTGAAAAAGGGTCATGGGAGGTAGATTTCGCTACAAAACTAACAATCAGGGGCGAACCCCAAGCCAATTTTCTACGTCTTCAAACAATTAGGCTCCAAATTTTGGGGGTTAAGAAATTAATCGTTTGTTTCAACATCGACTCCAGCCACCATGAAAAAACTCCTTTTTTCCCTACTCCTAGCACTTCTTGCACTGCAGGGATTTGCCCAAGACTTCAAGGAAGTGACGCTTACCAGCCAGATCAAAGAGGTCACCCTATTTCTGTCCGGAGCACAAGTTTTTGAAACAGCATCAGGCACCCTTCCCGCAGGAGAATCCGTCCTTCTGGTCAAAGGCCTTTCCCCCTACTTGGATGAAAAAAGTATTCAAGTGAAGGGGCAGGGCAACTTTACAATCCAGGCGGTCAACAAGCGCCTGGATTTTCTCCACGAAAAAGAGGAGGGGGAAAAAGCCAAAACCCTAGAAAAAGAAATCGCAGAAATTGAAAAACGCCAAAGCAATTTGCGCAATAGAATCCAGGTTCTTGGCACAAAAATGAGTGTGCTATCCGCCAACAAAAGCATTGGCAGCAGCCAGGCGGGCACAAGCATGACTGCGCTAAATGCAACCTTGGACTTTTTTGATGCCGAACACACCAAAATTGCCAACGAAGAACTGCAAATCAACGCGCAGCTTACAGAAAATGACCAGGAAATTGAGGCCCTTCGGAATCAGCTGTATGCCCTGCAACAAAGCGACGATAAAGCGAAAGCTGAAATCAGAATTCGTGTAAAAGCAACCGGCGCAGGTACAGCCACCTTCCAAATCAATTACCTGGTATCCAATGCAGGTTGGTATCCCAAATACGATGTGCGCGTCAAATCCATCACCGATCCCCTACAGCTGCAATACAAGGCAGAGGTATTTCAAAATACCGGCGTGGACTGGAAAAATGTCAAACTCCGCTTTTCGAATGCCAATCCAAACCAAAGTGGACAGTCTCCGATCCTTGAGAAGTGGGAACTCAACTATGCCCGATATACCACGGTCAATAAATTTGCGCTGCCTCAAACCCCTGGCAGCATTAGCGGTATAGTCGTGGATGAGCAGGGACAACCTCTTCCTGGTACTGCTGTCTTGGTAAAAGGGACTACAATCGGAACTACTACGGATATGGAAGGCCGGTATTCTCTTACCTTACCTACAACAGCCAAAACGATAGCGTTTTCTTTTGTCGGGATGCGCATGGAGGAGATTCCTATCCAAGGAAGATCTAGTTTGAATGTGACCTTAATGCAAGATAACCAAATGCTATCTGAGGTAGTCGTCACAGGAAGCTCTAGACAGTTGGAAAAGAGAGCGCTGGGACAAACCCTTACCCTCAGAGGAACTAGCTCCATGGATGCTGCTCCCCTGATGACCAACTTCGTCGAAAATCAAACGACCGTGGAAATTCAAGTCGCTGAGCCTTACTCGATAAAAACCAATGGGGAGCGAACCCTTGTAGATTTGAAAACCTACGAAATTCCAGCTACCTACCGCTACACCGCCATCCCCAAACTAGATGCCGATGCCTTCCTTTTGGCCGAAATGGCCGACTGGAGTCAGTATAACCTCCTAGAAGGGGAAAGCAATCTCTACTTCGAAGATGGCTTCGTGGGAAGATCCATCCTCAACCCAGCTGCGCTCCAAGACACCCTCCAAATCTCCATGGGCCGAGACCGATCCATCGTGATGCAGCGTGAAAAAGTAGACCAGTTTTCCAAAAAACGTAGCATCGGGGCCAACATTACGGAAAGCCGTGGCTTTGAAATCACGCTAAAAAACAACAAATCCCAGGCCGTAACCTTACAAGTCAAGGACCAAATCCCCGTTTCCGTCAATTCAGCAATCGAGGTGACTACAGGTGAGCTGAGTGGTGGCATCCTAGATCCGCTAACTGGAATCGTAACTTGGGAGATCACACTTGCTCCAGGAGGACAACAAAAACTTTCCCTGCGTTATGAGGTAAAGTACCCGAAGTCAGAACGAGTAATTTTAGATTAATAAGAACACCCATGAAAAATGTATTTGACCCAGCAGTTACCGCTGAATTGATCCATCGAATCGAAAAACTAAGCCCTGAAAGCCCTGCCCTTTGGGGCAAAATGTCCGTAGACCAAATGCTGGCCCACTGCTGTGTAGCCTACGAAATGGCCTTTACAAACAAGCATCCCAAGGCAAATCCGGTAATGCGCTTTCTTTTGAAAAACTTTGTCAAAAAAGGAGTGGTCAATGAAGTTCCTTACAAGAAAAACCTGCCCACAGCTCCTGCTTTTCGAATCAAAAATGAAAAGAACTTTGCCGAAGAGAAGGCAAGGCTTATTGCTTTTGTAGAGCAGACACTTGCTGCTGGAGAATCAGCATTTGAAGGAAAGGAATCTCCTTCCTTTGGCCCCATGACCGCTAAGGAATGGAATAACTTACTCTACAAGCACCTGAATCACCACCTCACCCAGTTTGGGGTGTAGGTGCCCACATTACCGATGACAAAAAAATGAAGATTGCTTCAGTTGATGCGCCACTTATAAGTACCGCATCAACTGAAGCGAACCACCTTGCCTTTGGCCTTGGAAGTCATCTCATAAGGAATTGCCTCGGTGATTGCTTTGAATAGCAGCTCCACCAACTTTTGCTTCAGAAAACTTCTGTTCAGAATGATGCTCACCTCCCGCGTGGGCGAGGTGCCTACAAAGGGACGGAGTCGGGATTTTTCCTCCGGCGACAGCTCCCAAGTAGCCAGCTCGGGGAGCAGGGTGAGCCCCTTGTAACGGTTGACCATGTTGCGCAGGCCTTCGAGGGAGCCACTCTCGTAATGGAAATTTTTGTGCCCCGAAAGGCTTTGGTCACAGAAATTGAGTACCTGGTCGCGAAAGCAATGCCCCTGCTGCAGCACCCAGAGTTCCTCTTTTTTGATCAGCTCAGGCCTGATCTCCTCTTGCGCAAGCAAGTCATGCCCCTTGGAAAAATAGGCATAGAACTTCTCGTAAAATAGGGGCTTTTCCAAAAGACCAGGCTCCTCCAAAGGCGTCACCACAATTCCCAAGTCCAGCTCGTCGTTTTTTAATTTCTTGACGATTTCTTCCGTCACCATCTCCTGCACCTCCAGTTTTACATGGGGATAGGTTTCTAAAAACTTACGGATAAACAAATGTAATAAGTAGGGCGCCAGCGTAGGTAAGATCCCTAGCTTGATCGTTCCCGAAATATCTCCCTTCAGCTGAGCCACAATCTCGAAGATACCCTTGCTTTCGGATACCACCTTTTTCGCCTGCGCTATCACCGTCACCCCCAGCTCTGTTGGGATCACCGGCATCTTGCTTCGGTCAAATAGGATCACCCCCAATTCCTTTTCCAGCTTCCCCAACTGCGCACTGAGCGTGGGCTGGGTGACAAAACAGGATTCGGCAGCCTGCCCAAAATGGCGGTGTTTGTCTACGGCAATTAAATACTCTAGCTGTTGAATAGTCATTTCGATAGGTTTTATCTATCGAAAAATACGGGAAAAGCACGAAAAACGGGCCTCTCCTCTGCCAAAAAAGTGCCCCGCTGGCCATCTGTATCCAAACGAGCGGCCTTTATCAAATTGAGCAGCACAAATTTAGAAAGTCCAAGAATTTCCGCTAGGTTCAGTTTGTGTAATGAGTTTCCGCAAGGACACCATTCACGAGAGAAAACAAGATTTGACATTTAGTTTAATCGGCTGTAGCCCGTGATCTATCTGTCAACAGACAACATCAACCAACATTAAACCCAACCTCCCATGAGCGCTTCTTTTTCACGTCGTAAATTTCTCGGCACCGGCCTATTGACGACCGCAGGGCTGAGCCTACTTCCAGGACTTTCCTTTGCCTCGGCACCTACACCCTTGTTTCACGCTGCCGCCCACGAGCGCGTTCGCCTCGGCTTCATTGGCGTAGGGCGCCAAGCGATGGGCTTACTTAACAACTTCATGCGCATCCCCGGTGTAGAAGTGGTTGCTGGGGCAGATGTGTATGCCATCAAGCGGGAGCGTTTTGCGCTTCGCGTGCAAAAAGGCCTCACTGACGCAGGCAAGACTGTCACCGCACCCAAACTCTACGAAGACTACCGTGAGTTACTCCAAGATCCCAACGTAGACGCCGTGGTCATCGCCTCGCCAGATCACTGGCATGCGCTGATGGCCATCCATGCTTGCAAAGCGAAAAAGGATATTTACCTAGAAAAACCACTGACCTTTACCATCGAAGAAGGGCAATTGCTCGTTAAGGCCGTACGCGAAAATGGCGTTGTGCTCGCTGTAGGCTCCATGCAGCGAGCCGCAGTCAACTTTCAAACGGCTGCCATGCACGTGCAGCGCGGCCAGCTGGGCAAAATCTCCCAGGTACTCGTTCACGTAGGTGAGAATCCTCACCCCAAGCCTTACGACCTCGCCGCCCAACCTGTTCCCGAAGGCCTCAACTGGGAAAAGTGGCTCGGCCCCATTCCCAACCTACCGTTCAACGACCTCCTAAATCCAGGCATTAGCCTAAATCCTGACAAGAACGAAACTGCCTGGGGCGCTTGGCGCTGGTACAAAGAAACCGGGGGTGGATTGATGACCGACTGGGGAGCACACATGATCGATATCGCCCATTGGGGGCTAAGCAAGGATAGAAATGGTCCAACCACCATCATCCCTGGATCCGCAACAACACCGCTTACCTACGGCTACGCGGATGGGGTGCAGATGCAAATCACTAAGTTTGACGAAGGCCGCCAAGGGGTAAAGTTTATAGGCGAAAAAGGTTGGATCAAGGTTTCTCGTGGCAACTACGACAGTTCCATCCCTGAGCTAGCACTAGGCAAAGAGCCTGAAAACTTTAGCTTTAACGCCCACCATGTCGACTTCATTGACTGCATCCGCAAGCGAAAAGACCCCATCGTACCCGTGGAAATCGGACACAGCACCTGTACAGCCTGTACTTTGGGAAATATTGCCCACGAACTGGGCCGCACGATCACTTGGGATCCACAGACGCAGCGGTCTACGGATGCGGCGGTCAATGCCAAGCTGCACTACGGCTACCAAAGAGGCTACACACTCACCTAAAAAATGGATCTGGGGAGGTATTTTTACCCCAGATCCAAAACTTTGCTTTGCTCCCGTTAGTTAGAAAGCTACCCCAAGACTATTTTTGGAGTTAAACGACCCCAAGCGAGGGAATCATACATTGAAAACAACCACATCATGGAAAAACTTATTGTAGACTACACCGCAGTTGCGGTAAACACCGGTGGAAGAAAAGGACACGTGCGTACCGAAGACGGCATGCTTGACTTTGACGTGGCCATGCCGAAAGAAATCGGTGGAGAAGGAGGAAAAACCAACCCAGAGCAACTTTTCGCCGCAGGCTATGCAGCTTGCTTTGGCGGTGCCTTGGCAGCAGTAGCCGGTACCACCAGCTTGAAAGACTCCGAAATCAAGGTAAAAGCACACCTCGGTCACTACGGCCCTGGAAGCTTCGGTCTAGGTGTGGACATTGAAGTAAAAATTCCAATGGCAGCCTCACTTGAAGAAGCGCAGAAACTTGTTGATGCAGCGCATCAAGTGTGTCCTTACTCCAAAGCTACCCGCGGAAATATTGAGGTAACTGCCACGGCAGTAGCCTAAGACTTTTCTTAATTTACCCCAAAGGCAGGCCCCAAAAAGGTCTGCCTTTTTTTGTGGCTTTACTCCACCATGGATTGCCAATAATCCCTTTCCACTCGTCACTTTTCCAGACTTGGTGACTTTAGAATTGATAAAAGCACTTAACTTTCTCGTCGAAACCCATTTTCTACATGAAAAAATTATTCTTTTCGCTCCTCGTGGCTGCGCTTTCTGTGGGAAGCGCGCTGGCACAACTCAAGACTCCAGAGCAGTTTCTCGGCTACAAACCAGGAGACCGCTTCACACCACACCACCGCATGGTCGACTATTTTGAGTATGTCGCTGCGCAAAATCCCAACATCAAGCTCATCCAGTATGGGGAAACCAACGAGAAAAGACCACTCATTCTCGCCATCCTAGCGAGTCCAGAGAATATGGCTCGACTCGAGCAGATCCGCACCGACAACCTAAAGCGAACAGGCATTCTATCCGGAACGCCAAGCACCCAGGTTCCAATCAACTGGATGTCTTTCAACGTTCATGGCAACGAGTCTGTGGGCATGGAAGCTGCCATTTCCACCTTCCACACCCTGGCCGATCCCAACAATGCCAAAGTACAAGCCTGGTTGAAAAATCAAGTGGTCATCCTAGATCCTGCCATCAACCCTGACGGAAGAGATCGCTATTCCAACTGGTACAACCAGAAAATGCACACCCAATTGCAGCCCGACATGCAGTCCATGGAGCATAACGAGCCTTGGCCAGGTGGGCGTGCCAACCACTACCTCTTTGACCTCAACCGAGACTGGGCTTGGCAAGTACAAGTTGAATCTCAGCAACGTCTCAAAATGTACCAGCAATGGATGCCGCAGCTTCACTTGGACTTCCACGAGCAAGGCATCGACAATCCTTTTTACATGGCTCCTGCTGCAGAACCGCTACACGAGCAGCTGACTCCTTTTCAACACGAGTTTCAAGATATTTTTGGGAAAAATACTGCGAAGTATTTCGACCAAATGGGCCGATTCTACTTCACCAAAGAGCGCTTTGACCTGCTGTATCCATCTTATGGCGATACCTACCCGATGTACAATGGCGCCATCGGCATGACCATCGAGCAAGGTGGAGGAGGACGTGCCGGTATCGGTGGCTACAATGCCATCGGCGATACAGTCACCTTGAGTAGCCGAATTGCCGGTCACTACACCGCTGCACTTTCTGCAGTGGAGATGACCAGCCAGCATTCAGCTCGACTCCTTAGCGAGTTTGAACGCTACTTCAAAACCAACTCAACCGCTCCCAAAGGCACCTACAAAAGCTTTGTGATCAAAGGCGAAAGCAACCCAGCCCAGGTAGCCAAATTGCTGGAACTACTCGACAAAAACGGAATCCAGTACGGGAAAGGAATAGCCAAAACAGGCTTGAAAGGCTACGAGTACCAAAGTGGAAAAACGGGCGTTCCTTTCGCAACGAGCGACAAGGACATCGTCATCTCCGCCTACCAGCCGAAATCAGTTTTGACGCAGGTATTATTTGAGCCTAACCCTGCGCTACACGATTCAATTACCTACGACATCACCAGCTGGGCCATGCCTTATGCGTATGGGTTAAAGGCCTTTGCACTGGATACCCGATTGGATCCAAGTGGAACCTACGAGACACCTACAGCTGCTTCGGCAAAAGTCACTGGCACTCCAGTCGCCTACCTAGCCCCTTGGCAAGGTACGCGAGATGCAGCCTTCCTTGCAGCGCTACTCAACAAAAAAATACGCGTTCGCTACGCCGAATACCCATTCACTGTAGAAGGAAAATCTTACCCTGCAGGAACGATGATGATCTCCAAAGGCGGCAACGAGTGGGTGGCTAATTTTGATCAGACGGTACAAGAAACTGCCGCAGCATTGGGCATTACCTTGAGCTCTACCCAAACAGGCTACGTAGAGCAGGGTAAGGACTTCGGTTCCCCAACTGTACGCGTCATCCAAGCCCCTAAGGTGGCTCTTGTAGGCGGTACTGGCACCTCCTCCCTGAATTTTGGAGAGGTATGGCACTTCTTCGAAAAAGACTTGAAGTATCCGCTATCTAGCCTAGATGCTGCTTCGATGGGCAATGCTGATTTGAGCAAATACGATGTGATCATTCTTCCATCCGTATTTGGTTCTGCCTTGTCTGCTTCCGCCCAAACCAAGTTGAACGACTGGGTGAAGGCCGGAGGAAAGGTGATTGCCATCGATGGGTCAGTAAACCTGTTTGCCAACAAAGAAGGTTTCAAGTTGAAGACCTTTGACACGGAAGATGAGAAAAAGGCCGCTGAGAAAGCTGGACAGGAGCTAGCCAAGAAGGAGCGATTGGAGCCTTACACCGAAGGAGAGCGCTTGGAAATTGCAGGAGGTACTGCAGGAGCCATCTATGAAATAAAGATGGACGAAACGCATCCACTAGGCTACGGCACAGGTGGAAAATACTATACCTTGAAGAATAACTCCAGCCGATTTGCCTTCCTCAACGGAGGCGCCAATGCGGGGATTATTGCTTCCAACGATGCCTACAGAACTGGGTATATTGGTTACAAAATCAAATCTCAGATGGGTCAGTCCCTCGTAATTGGTGCGGAATCCCAAGGAAGAGGACAGGTAGTCTATTTTGTGGATAACCCCATCTTCAGAGGCTTCTGGGAAAGTGGAAAGCTCGTGCTCAGCAACGCCATCTTCTTGGTGGGGCAGTAAGCACATTTCCCCAAACACCCCTACTAAATCCCCTGAAAAGATTTTTTTCAGGGGATTTTTTTTGGTAAAAAGTGCCTCCTAAAGGGGGACCGGCATTCGCTGACAAGTTCTCCTATTTTAATAATTCAATTCTTCCCCGTAGATTACTTGCCTGAAACTTAGCTACATGAAAAAAATAACCCATCCCGCCTTACTTCTTGCCTTGGGGGCAACGGTAAGCATGGCCGCTTGGATGCCTAAAACGACGGAATTTCTTTTTCCCAACTTAGGTACCGAGTCCGTTCAGTCGGATAGCACCAAAAAAGATTCGATCAAGAATTATCCTAAATTCAAAGACCTTCCCCTCAAGCCTGAGCGTGAGGTAAACTTCACCACCGCTGAAGGTACCTGGATGAGCCTTGACATAAGTCCCGATGGCAAAACCATCGCCTTTGACTTGATGGGTGATATTTATACGATGCCAGTAGAAGGCGGTAAAGCCACGCCATTCACCTCGGGAATGGCCTACGAAACCCACCCGCGCTACTCTCCGGATGGCAACAAGCTACTCTTCACTTCCGACCGTGCCGGCAACGACAACCTCTGGTACATCGACATGGTGAAAAAGGACACCGTTCAAGTAACCAAAGACAAAACGGGTGATGTTCCAGGAGCATTCTGGACCCCAGATGGTGATTACATCGTCGTATCTAAAGGCCGCAGGGTAGCCAAACTTTGGATGTACCACAAAGATGGAGGAGGAGGAATCCAACTCAACGATGCCCCTGCAAACATGAAGACCATCGATCCTTTTGTCAGTCCAGACGGCAAAAAGGTATACTTCTCTTGGAGAACGGGTGCTTGGAACTACAATGCACTTCTTCCGCAGTATCAAATCGGCTCCTACGACTTGAAGGATGGAAAAATTACCAGCATCACTTCCCGCTACGGCTCGGCCTTCACGCCTACTTTGAGCAAGGATGGCAACTGGATGGTCTATGGAACTAGATGGGAGGATAAGACGGGTTTGGTCATCCGCAACCTAAAAACAGGCGATGAAAAATGGCTTGCTTATCCTGTGCAACGCGACGAGCAGGAATCTATCGCCCCACAAGGGGTGCTACCCGCTATGGCCTTTACCCCAGATAGCAAGCACGTGATTGCTTCTTATGGAGGAAAGTTCTGGAAAATGCCTGTAGACGGCACTGCCGCCACAGAGATTCCTTTTGAAGCCGATGTCAACGTGGCCATGGGCCCTCGCTTGTACTTCAACTATGCCATCAAGGACAGCACACACAAGCTCGCCAACCAGATCAGAGACGCCGTTCCTTCCCCAGATGGAAAGAAATTGGCCTTTACCGTGCTCAACAGACTGTATGTGATGGACTACCCCAACGGTAGCCCAAAGCGCGTGACCAAACATGAGTTTACCGAAGCCATGCCTACCTGGAGCCCAGATGGCACCCAGCTGGCCTTTGTGACTTGGGAAGAAAAAAATGGGGGCAGCCTCTACAAAGCTAGCCTTGGAGACAAAGGAGTGGTCACTAAAGTCACCACAGAATCTGCATTTTATTCTGGCCCAGTATGGGGACCAAAAAACCGAATTCTTGTTTTCAAAGGTCCAAAAAGAGCCTTAATTGAGGCAGAAGGTCCTTTTGTGGATGGAGCAGAAGGTGAGTTGGTATGGATTCCTGCGACTGGCGGTACTTTCCGCAAAATCATGGACGCCGGCAACTATGGCAATGCACACTTTACCCAAGACACCAGCCGCATCTTCCTCAACGGAGGTGGTGGAGCACTCCTCAGCGTGAAGTGGGATGGAACGGATGAAAAAATCTTGGCCCGCATCTCAGGAATCACTCCCTTTGGTTCTGCTGCCGATCCAGAACATGCAGGACATCAGCATAGCCAAGATGTGCGCTATGTGATGGGCAAGGCATTTTCAAATGCTGATGCCGTTAACTACTGCATGCTGCCTGAAGGGTCAAATTCTCGTGAACCCAACATGATGCCTGCCAGCGCCAGCACGATTTACATGGCTCCAGTAGGAAATAAGGCTTTGGCTCAGATCAACAACAACGTATATGTAGTCACTATTCCTACCGCAGGTAAGGTGCCTTCCATCAACGTGTCGGAGCCTAGTTCGGCCAATTTCCCTTCACGACAGCTCACCGAGATCGGTGGAGAATGGCCTTACTGGGAAGCCAATGGCAAAAAAGTACACTGGTCCCTCGGTAATGGACACTGGGTGTATGATATAAGCAGAGCTGAATTTGTCGAAGACTCCGTCAAAACAGCCAAGAAAGAAAAGGTTCGTTTTGATGCCGATAGCGTAAGCACCCTAAAAGCAAAAGGTGAGGCTGCCGTTAAATTGGCGGATTCCTTGGCCAAGGCAGACAAGAAGCGTATTGACTCACTATTCAAAGCCGATAAAGGACTATTCAAGGCAGACAGCCTCCACAAGGCGGACCTAAAAAAGAAAGAAAGCTACAGCCCAATCGAGCAGCAGGTGAAAGTTTTCTTTGCCAAGGATACGCCAAAAGGAAGCATTTTGCTTAAAAATGCACGGATTGTCACCATGAAGGGAGATGAGGTGATCGAACAAGGAGACATCCTAATCGAAAACAACCGCATCAAAGCTGTCGGCAAAACAGGCACACTGGCTGCTGGTTCGGCCACTGTCATTGATGCCTCCGGCAAAACAATCACTCCTGGGTTTATCGACACCCACGCGCACATGTGGCCTACTTGGGGATTGCACAAAAACTCAGTGTGGATCTATGCCGCCAACCTGGCCTATGGTGTCACCACCACGCGTGACCCACAGACTGCCACAACCGACGTGCTTACCTACGGAGATATGGTGGAAGCCGGCATGGTCCCTGGACCACGCGTATACTCAACCGGTCCTGGTGTGGGCTACTGGATGTACAACTTGAAGTCTTTGGAGCAAACCAAGAGCGTGCTCAAGCAATACAGCAAGTACTACAATACCCAGTACATCAAAATGTACTTGGTGGGC
>JBIIFN010000166.1:0-4710 GCA_044237325.1 Algoriphagus sp. | reverse complement strand
ACGATGATCCTTCTGGATCAGGAAAAGCCTCTGCTCCCATCAAAAACGCCAGCCTCAACGGAAAAGCACTCAGCTTTGAGTTTGACGTAGCTGTAGGGGGCATGAGCCTTACCGTAACGATCTCCGGAGAGGTAAATGGCAAAACCATGGAAGGATCTTTGTCTATTCCTCAAATGGGCTCTTTTCCAGTAAAAGCAACCCTTTCTTCACCTAGCCAAGCGAACTAAACATGAAAAAGCTCAACTACCTTCTCGCTGCGTTTTTTGGACTGGGTGTAACAATGACCCATGCACAAGTCCAAAAAGGCTCTGTCTTGATTAAAAATGCCACTGTACTCACCGTCACCAAAGGCAATCTTGAAGCCTCAGATGTCTTGGTTCAGAATGGCATCATTACCCAGATTGGAAAAAACCTCACTGCTCCAGCTGGAGTAAACTCGGTTGATGCCAGTGGCAAATACCTAATGCCGGGTATCATCGATGCGCACTCCCACGTGGGATTGGATGTGGTCAACGAAGCCTCCGCTCCGATTACGTCTGAGGTCCGCATGAAAGATGTGGTCAACCCCTACGAAATCGGTATCTACCGTGCCCTTGCAGGTGGTGTAACGGTTTCCCATACCATGCACGGCTCTGCCAACGTGGTGGGTGGACAAAATGCCACCCTAAAGCACCGTTGGGGATCTCAAGATCCAGCAGACGTGATCATGCAGGATGCACCGCGTACCATCAAATTTGCCTTGGGCGAAAACCCAACCCGTGTACATGGTAGAGGCAATAACATACAGCCTCGTTCCCGCATGGGCGTTGAAGCAGTACTAAGAAATGGATTCAATGAAGCCATCCAATACAAAAAAAGCTGGGAGACCTACCAAAGTGCCAAAGCACTGAAAGGAAATACTACCCCTCCTCCAGCGTACAGCGAGCGTCTTCAAACGCTAGCGGACATCTTGGATGGTAAAATCATCATTCATTGCCACTCCTACCGTGCAGATGAAATCTACATGTTGATCAATGTCATCAAGGACTTTAATATCAAAAAGGTGGTTTTCCAACATACCAACGAAGGATTTAAAGTTGCGCCTGAAATTGCCGAATACACCATGGGTGCATCGGTATTTGCGGACTGGTGGGGCTATAAGATGGAAGTGTATTATTCCACTGCCTTCAATGCCGCAATCCTTCAGAAGAATGGTGCGATTACCTCCATCAACTCTGACTCTGCCGAACTTATCCGTCACTTGTACCACGAAGCTGCCAAAACACAGCGCTACGGAGGTTTGACCGACGAAGAAGCCCTCGCGATGATCACCATCAATCCTGCCAAACAATTGGGCATCGAGGACAAGGTGGGTTCCATCGAAGTAGGAAAGCAGGCAGACCTGGTTATTTTTGAAGGTCATCCACTCTCTTCCTATGCCATTCCTCAAATGACTTTTGTGGATGGCGTGAAGTATTTTGACAAGGTGGCGGACAAAAATGACCAGCGCCTACAGGTAGCTGCCACGGAGATGGTAGAACCCATCTTCTTGAGAGCCAATGAGGAAGCCCACCGCTGCATGCAGGATGTGGATGCCTACTTTGAAGCATTCCAAGGCGCATTCTTTAAAGAAAAACACTAATCACCCCGAAAATTCACACGAACATGAACCGAATTTTAAAAACCTTTTGTGCTACTCTACTTGCCCTACTTCCAGTAGTGGCGGTGGCCCAAATAGACGGGGAATTTGTAAAACCTCGCAATGGAAAGTTCCTTTTAAAAAATGCAACCGTCGTAACGGTTACCAAGGGAACACTTGCCAATACTTCCGTACTCTTGGAGAATGGAAAAATCGCCAAGGTGGGCACCAACCTATCCGCTGAAGGCGCTGAAGTCATCGACTGCACGGGCTTATTTATCTACCCAGGCATTATTGATGGCGGTACCCGATTGGGATTGGTGGAAGTAAGCTCTGTCCCTGAAACAGTCGACTATTCTGAAATAGGAAATGTAACGCCCAACATGCAGGCCTTAACCACGGTCAATCCCAACTCTGAAGCCATTGGCGTGACACGCGTGTCTGGAGTGACTACCGTGCTGACGGTACCTACAGGAGGCTTGTTTCCTGGCACTGCTGCCTTGATCAACCTCAATGGCTACACGCCTGACCAAATGTACGGAGGCTTCAAAGCAGTGGCAATGACTTTCCCTAGCTCGGGCCGTAGAGGTCGATTTGACAGAAGATCCGACGAGGACATCAAGAAGGACGGAGAAAAAGCGTTGAAAGAAGCAAACGACATCTGGAACAATGCCAAAAGCTACCTAGAGCTTAAAACCTCTGGTGCACAGCTGGCTTACTATCCTGAAATGGAGCAACTTTCAAAAGTAATCTCTGGAGAGCTCGCCTTACTCATCGAAGTAAATGCAGCTTCAGACATCCAAAATGCCATCAAATGGGTAGAAGGAAAAAATATCAAGGTCATCTTTAGCGGTGTAGCCGAAGGATGGCGCGTAGCGGACGAAATCGCAAAGGCCAAAATCCCCGTGGTGACAGGCCCTGTGCAGGATCTCCCTACCCGTGCCTCTGACCGCTACGACACCCCTTATGCCAATGCAGGACTACTTGCAAAGGCAGGTGTGAAAGTTGCCCTTCGTACCGATGAGGAAGAAAATGTGAGAAACCTTCCATTCCACGCAGCATTTGCTGCAGCTTATGGACTTGGAAAAGAGGAAGCATTGAAAGCCGTAACGATCAACCCTGCCGAAATCTTTGGCGTGGCAGACCAATACGGATCGGTAGAAGCTGGAAAGCGTGCCAACCTCGTTGTTTCCACCGGAGATCCCTTTGAAACTAGATCGCAAATCATTCATGTATTCATCGATGGATATCGAATTCCAATGTCCAACAGACACATCCGCCTCTACCAGGAGTTTTTGGAAAGAGCGCCGGGCTTGAAGGCCAATTGATCCCAAGAGGCCATGGAAATTTTCCATGGCCTTTTTACTTATCCCGCTTTATGCGGACACTGAATTTCGCTCCAAATACACGCTTATTCCCATGAATCAAAAAATCACCTCCCTTGCTGCTGCCCTGCTCCTGTCCTTGACTGCCTATGGACAACAAGATGGCTTTATGCCTTCGCAGCTGGCCGCACAAAAGAAATTTGAATCAGACTACCTCAAGGCAGTCAATTTTGGCCGCTTTAAAACACACCTAACCGAGCTCACCAAAAATCCACACATCACTGGCACACCAGAAAATGAGTTGGTAAAAGACTATATGGTGCAGATCATGGCCGATGCTGGCATGGATGTGAAGGTTTGGCCTTACGACGTCTACCTGCCCAACCATCCCGGCAAATCTGAACTACAAATCATCTCTCCGGTACAGCTTACCCTTTCCCAAAAAGAAGGGGAACTAGCAGAAGATCCTTTCTCCACCGACCCCAGACTACACTTGGGCTTCAATGCTTTCTCCGGTAGCGGCGACGTCACTGCAGAGGTGGTGTACGTCAACTACGGTACCCGTGAAGATTTCATGAAGTTGGTAGAGATGGGCGTTCCGCTGAAAGGAAAAGTTGCCATCGCTCGCTATGGAGGTAACTTCCGTGGCTACAAGGCCAAATTTGCTGAGCAGCAAGGCATGGTAGGCTTGGTGGTGTACACCGATCCAAAGGATTCTGGATTTACCAGAGGAGATGTTTATCCCAAAGGCCCTTACTATAACGAAACCACCATCCAACGTGGTTCCATGCTGACCTTGGATTTTACGGGTGATCCTTTGACTCCCAACAGACCTGCCTTACCCTTGGATGGTCCGGTAAAAATCAAGCGTGACGACCCCGCCACAGTAGACTTTCATACCATCCCGGTAACCCCAATTGGCTATGGTGCTGCCAAAGAAATCTTGAGCAGAATGACAGGTGCAGATGTGCCTGCAGCATGGCAAGGAGGCTTGCCATTCGCTTACAAGCTAACTGGCGGTGCTGACTTGAAGGTTCGCGTAATGGTGGATCAAAAGCCGGAATTTATCCGTGCCAATAACGTGGTAGGAACCTTTATCGGTAAAGACCATCCAGACGAGTGGATCATCTTGGGCAGTCACTACGATGCCTGGTCTTTTGGTGCTACAGACCCCAACTCCGGCACAGCCATGTTGCTTACCTTTGCTGAAGCCTTGGGCGAATTGTACAGAAATGGCCAAAAGCCTTCCCGCTCTATCTTGATTGGACATTGGGATGCCGAAGAGCAGGGCGTGATTGGTTCTACCGAATGGGTAGAGCACTTGAAAGAAGAGCTTGGCGCAAAAGCTATTTCCTACATGAACTTTGATGGGGGTGCCTCTGGGCGGAATTTTGGTGCTTCAGCTGCGCCAACTTTGAAAAAACTCATCATCGATGCATCTAAAGAAGTAACCTACCCTGACTCAGCGAAAACAGTATTTGAGATCTGGGCAGGCAAAAATGCAGAGCCTGGAATCGGTAATTTGGGTGGTGGCTCCGACCACATTGCCTTCTATATGCACGTTGGCATTCCATCTTTGAGCGGCGGCTCTGGAGGAACCACTGCATACCACTCCAACTACGATAATATCCACTATTACAGTAAGTTTTCTGATCCAAGCTTTAAAATGGGTGGTGCTGTGGCGCAGGTATTTGGTTTGGTAGCCATCCGTCAGGCCAATGCAGCCGTTATTCCTTACGATGTGCCTCGCTATGCCAAGGATTTGAA
>JBIIFN010000156.1:0-5112 GCA_044237325.1 Algoriphagus sp. | reverse complement strand
TGTAGGGAAGGTAAGCGAACAGGTGCAGGAGCAAGTACAGTCCGATCCTTGGCTACAGCGCCACATTCACTTTGCGGGCTATGTATCCCATCAGGAAGTATTTGATTTTTATGCCAAGGCAGATGCACTGGTCCTGATTCTGACTGATACCAAGAATGCGAAAGGCAATATTCCAGGTAAACTCTTCGAATACCTTGCCACAGGACTTCCTGTACTGGCTTTGGGCGATCCGCAAGGAGATAGTTCGGAGATTCTGAGCCAAGCAGGTGCAGGTGCTGTGCTAGCTCATGGTGATCAGTCGGCGATGCGTCGAGCACTTCGCACGCTGTATCAAACCTCAGGTACTTCCCAAACCCTGGGTTCTTTGGAAGCCTATTCCAGAAAAACCGGCAGTAAGCAAGTAGCTGAGTTATTGGAAAAAGTTGTTAGTATTTAGTTATGGGCTAGAGTAAAAACAGATTAATTTTAAAGGTTCTTAAACCGATATCATTATAATTAAAATAAGTTTAATTAAGCGTATAATAAACACCTTAACATCAAACCTTGATATAAGAATATGAAGAAGCAAGTGTATTTAAAGGTTTACTCTATATTTTTCTATTTCTTGAAAAAGAAGGTTAAAAAGAAATTGTCAGAATTTAAAGAACAGGGATATCAAATTGAATCTATAAAATATTTAAATAACAAATGGTTGATTCCAACAGCAGAATGTGTTTTATTCAAAATTGGAAAGCCATGTGAATGTCCATGTCATTATCCAAATTCCGGAATGGTTCATTGTATGCCATGTTGCGATGATGGATTTATGTTCGAGTAATAAACCAGCCCAAAACAGCACCTACCCAAAAGGCGGGGTACAGTTTTGTGGATTATGAAAGTTTAGTTTTTCAAATCAAGTTTTGTGGTAAAAGTCCCGTCATTCGGGTAGCTGCAAAATTAAAAGACTTTACAAAGTACTATTTACCGAGTACAAAGTGCCTTGCCTACTGCAATCAAGAGACGAGATAGGATTCTTTGAATAAACCACATAGGTATATAGCTTTTTCTATGTGCCCAGGTGGTTCACTTTTAATTATCAACTATCAGTGTCTAGACTTGCATTCTGCTCTCATTTCAACTTCCTACTTCGACATTCAGAGTTCAGCGTTCGACATGGAGAGAGGTTAGAAGCAAGAGCCAAGAAGCAAGCCACAAGAGATTACTGCCTACCGTAGGCAGGTGAGAGGTTAGTGAGAGACCTTTCTATTTCTTTGCGTCTCTGCGTCTTTGCGAGAATAAAAAAAAATAAGGCGCCCCGTAATTCTTCGGGGCAGGCCTGCAAAGCCGCAAAGGCCTGCCTGCCGCAGGCAGGGGGCTTTGTACAAATGAAATTATCTAGGCATTAGAACTAATTAATTTTTTTCTACTTTTCGGAATGCCAAGTCCTGCCTCACTTCTGTTTGTAGCTGCCACACTCTGTTTATCTGTGTTTTTTGCAAGTTGGCTTACTCGATTTTCATGGGGCAAGTCGGTGGGCACGCCCATTTTCGTAATCTTGATCTGTGCGGTATTGGCCAATACTGGGCTGATCCCAAGTGCCATGGATGGGCATCCCGTTTACGACGGCGTGTTTACCTACCTTGCGCCTTTGGGGATATTTATTGCCCTGCTCGAAGTAGATTTGAAAAGCTTGAAAAAAGCGGGGCTCCCTTTGCTGCTTTTGTTTTTGTTGGGATCGCTAGCCACAGTTATTGGGGTAGTCGTGTCCTGGGTACTCGTGCAACCGGCAGAAGCGATCGGCCCTTTGGCTCCGGCAGTGGCGGGCATGTATACGGGAACCTATATTGGGGGAGCCATCAATTTTAACGCAATTGCGCTGCATTACAAGGTCAATGAGGTAGGCACTTTGTTTGCGGCAACTACCGTAGTGGACAATTTGGTGGGTACTCCCTGGATCATCGCTACCTTAATCTTGCCCAAATACTTGCAAAAATTATTTCCTCGGAAAAAACTTGCCTCTGCTTCTACAGGGGAAAAAATCCAATCTCAGGAAGCAATCTCTATTGGTTCTATTTCCTCGGTACTCGCATTGGCGTTATTGGGGATGGCGGTAAGCAAGGCAGTAGTCAACTGGTATCCGCAGGTGCCGGAAATCCTCGTGCTAACTTCCTTAGCCTTGGTACTTGCTCAGTTTCCAGCAGTGCAGCAGCTACGCGGAAAGCATACCTTGGGCTACTTTTTAATCCTCGTATTTTTGGCTGTTATTGGCACCCTCTGTGATTTATCAGCCTTAGCGGATGTGGGGGACTTGGCTTTTACCCTGATTTTGTTTGTTACCATTTTGGTTCTGGTTCATGGCCTAGTGATTTTTGGCGTAGGGTCCCTCTTCAAAATGGACTGGGACATGATCGCGGTGGCTTCGCAAGCGAATATTGGAGGCAATACCACTGCTTTAGCAGCCGCGGAAAGCCTTGAGCGTCCTGATTTGCTGATTCCAGGCGTGCTGGTGGGGAGCTTGGGTAATGCCATCGGAACGTACATCGGATTTGCTGTTGCAAGCGGCTTGTTTTAACTTAGACGAACCCAAACGAACCACCCAAATTCAATTTTATGCAATCCAGTGTTTTAACCGAACTTTTTCTGCCTTTTTCGCTAGCCGTCATCATGTTTGGCATGGGACTGAGTTTGCGTATCGAAGACTTCAAACGAATCTTGATCTATCCCAAAGCGGTTGGAATAGGCCTACTCAACCAGCTTGTGCTACTTCCTATCATCGCTTTTGGGATTGCAAAGGCATTTTCTCTTCCACCCGAACTTGCAGTGGGGCTTATGATTTTGGCCGTGTGCCCTGGAGGAGCTACCTCCAATTTGATCACCCACTTGGCCAAAGGAGATTCGGCCCTTTCTATCACGCTCACGGCTTTTTCTTCCTTGATTACCGTGTTTTCGATTCCGTTTTTAGTCAATTTTTCCATTGGATATTTTATCCCTGGAGGAGAAGCGCAGCAGTTGGAAGTGGTGGGCACTGTGGTTTCTGTCTTATTTATTACGCTCATCCCTGTGGCATTGGGGATGATTACGCTTGCCAAAGCACCTGGCTTGGCCGAAAAGTGGGATCAGCCCTTTCGGAAAATTTCCATCGTGTTCTTCGTGGTTATTGTGGGTGCTGCCATTCTTAAGGAAAGGGAAAACTTGGTACAGTACTTTATTGAAGCGGGACCCGCTGCCTTGGCACTCAATCTAAGTACGCTTGCGATAAGCTTTTTGATGGCCAAATGGACAGGGCTACCCTTCCGACAAGGATTGACGATAGCCATCGAATCGGGCATTCAAAACGGTACCCTAGGCATTACCATTGCCGCCACCCTTTTGGTGAACTCTGTCATGTCCATTCCCTCGGCGATTTACAGTTTACTCATGTTTGGAACTGCCGCTTTGGTGATCCTTTGGGGCAATAAGGTGGCTTCTGCGAGCAAAGCACCCAATTGATTGGAGCGAATGAAAACGGTTTGCCTGCTGCTTTTCTTTTTGCTTGGTTTACAGAGTCAGCTTCGAGCACAGAGCTATTTTGACGAGCGGGGCAAACGTATCCTGTATACGGAATACGAGGAAAAGATTCTGTCAGGCCCCTACTTTGGGGTGCCAGCTGAGTCGTCTGGCGACATGCGCCTGGTGCACCGCATGCCGGTAGGACTTACCGATGCGCGCCTGTTCTACGAGAAGCTGGGTAAATTGGACGCTTTTAAGGCAGGACAACCGCTGGTGGTTATTTTTTATCCAGGCAAGGATGAATGCAATTCTGCCCGTGCGACTTCGGATCCCAAGACGCTTTCGAGTGATTACGCTGCAGTGCTACGCTATGTCAAAAAACACGGGGCTGCTGCTCCTGTATACCTCTACCAGCAGCCGCATGGCTTAGAAAAATACGAGGGCATTCACAGTTGGGCCCCAGACCCGGAGGGAGCCTTTGCGAAGCAGTTTTTTTCGTTTCCCTATCCTTGCAAGAGTTTTGTGGTGCTCAGCCCAAAAGGAAATTACCGAGCGATTTTAGGGGAGTTTCCCATTTCTCAAATAGATGTTGCGCTCAAAAAACTCTAAGATGAATCCTTCCAACCCAGCACTTCATTTGAGAGAGGCGGAATTTGCCGACCTAGCACCTTTGCTTGATCTCGCCCAAACTTCTTTTGTGCAGGCATTTACCGAAGGCAATAAACCAGAGAATGTACAGGCCTATCTCTCCCAAGCTTTTACGACCGTTCAACTCGAAAAAGAATGGAAAAATCCTGCTTCCACCTTTCTGCTGGCGAGCTTGGAGGGGAAGTTGGTAGGTTACACCAAAGTAAACTTGGCTGCCGCCCAAACCGACGTCCAAGATCCAGATAGCCTAGAGGTGGCCCGCTTGTATACCTTGGAAGAGGTATGGGGGAGGGGTGTAGGGCAGTTTTTGTTGGATGCCGCCTTGGACTTTGCCAAGGAAAAAGGCAAGAGGTTCGTTTGGCTAGGCGTTTGGGAGCACAATGCGCGTGCGATCCGCTTTTACGAGAAAAACGGATTTAAGGCTTTTGGAAGCCATCCTTTCCCTTTTGGGGATGAAGTTCAGAATGACTGGCTTATGCGCAGGGGTGTTTGAACCACTTAGGGTAATTGAGCCACTTAGGGTTCGCTTGAAGCAAGGGATTTGAACCACATAGAATTCGCTTGAAGGAAGCGAAAAGAGCACATAGATTGAGGTGTTTAACCACATAGGGTTCGCTTGAAGGAAGGGATTTGAACCACATAGAATTCGCTTGAAGGAAGCGAAAAGAGCACATAGATTGAGGTGTTTAACCACTTAGGGTTCGCTTGAAGCAAGGGGTTTGAACCACATAGGGTTCGCTTGAAGAAAGTAATTGAACCACATAGAATTCGCTTGAAGGAAGGGGTTTGAACCACATAGAATTCGCTTGAAGGAAGCGAAAAGAGCACATAGGTAGGGTGCGGTGCTTTATGTACTAACGAAATCAGCGGGAAACGCATAATTTTGACCTACAACATGAAAAAGATACAGTTTCCGGGATTAAATGGGGTTCGGTTTGTTGCGGCGCTCCTGGTGATTGTCGATCATACGGAACTTTTTAAGAGTTATTTGGGCTT
>JBIIFN010000031.1:0-17738 GCA_044237325.1 Algoriphagus sp. | reverse complement strand
GCAAGTTTAACCACGATTCGATCTACCTCAGGCGATGATATCCGAGTCTATTCCATGCCGCAGCCTACCAACAAGGTGAATTTTGACCGAGTGGAGGGATTTGCGCAGTATTATTTTAAAAGTAATGGCAAAGGCTTTGGACTTATCGCCTCCTACCAACAGGCAATTTCTGGAAGGAATATGGGCCAATTTTCTGGCTATGGACTAGGAATCACTTATCAGTTTAAGGCCTTTTAATTCAGACTCCATGAAAAAATACAATTACATAAACATAGGACTTCTTCTCATCACGTTTTTAGTTTCTTCATGTGTGGAAGATTTGCCAACCAAGTACGACTTTACTGGCTATCAATATTCAAACTTGGATGCCAATGCAGGACAGTGGAAATTAATTCTTCATTCCTCAAACGAACAAATACCCCTTCCAATCCCAGCTGCGGCCGGATCTCCTGAATTGCTCAAGGAATTGGCAGATGCCAAGGAAAAGCAAGGAAAAGCGACCGCTGCTCAGCGGGAAGCGGTTACCTATTGGACCAACAATCCCCTGCTGAGATGGAATGAGATCGCCTTGGAATTGGCGACCAAATACAACTTAATTCCAGCACCCAATCCGGATGGAAGCTACCCCGTACCTGATCCTGCTAATCCTTCCAAGTACCCCCAGTTTCCGTATTCACATCCTCCCTATACCAGCAGGATGCTTGCTTACTTGAGTGTGGCCCAGTACGACGGTTTGATCATGGCCTGGCAGTACAAGTACAAGTTTAAGCGACAGGCTCCTTACCAACTGGATCCACAAATCAAATCTGCCTACGAGAATAATGGACTCTTTTCCTATCCTTCGGACGGAGCAGTTATTGCTATTTCATCGAGAGATGTCCTTACAGCTATGTTTCCGCTTGAAAAAGAATTCTTAACCCAGAAGGCTCAAGAACATTTGGAATCCCTTTTGATAGCAGGCATCAACGTGAGCAGTGATGTGGAAGCAGGGAAACTAATTGGTACCGAAGTGGCCAAAACAGCCTTGGCAAGAGCATCTACCGATGGGATGAAAAATGCCCAAACGACTCGAGCTAAATCTGATTCCATCAAAAATGCAGCTAAAGAGCGTTTTGGATGGGTTTGGGAAAATCAGGAGACCCCACAGCGGATGATTGGTTTGGTCCCACTTTTTGGAAAGGTTCGCCTTTGGAATGTGCCCAATGTGGAAGCTATACGTCCTGGACCGCCTCCAGCACCGGGATCTCCTGCATTTGAGGAATCGGTAAAAGAGCTGAAGCAGTATGCCAATAACCTGACGACTAACCAACGTAGGATTGCCAACTTCTGGAACGATGGATTGAATACCTACACGCCACCGGGGCATTGGAATCGCTTTGCCAAAGAGGAAGTGGTAGCCAATCAATTGAGTCCTGTCCGCACCGCTCGGGTATTTGCGTACCTAAATATGGCCATTGTGGATGCGGGGATTGGCTGTTGGGATGCGAAGTACTATTACCATTATCCAAGGCCGATTCAGACGATTCCTGGATTTAAAACTATTTTGGGTACCCCTAATTTTCCTGCTTACACTTCAGGACACGCTACCTTTTCGGGAGCTGCAGCAGAAGTAATGGCTCACTTTTTTCCAGCCAATGCAGGTCAATTTCGAACCTGGGCAGAGGAAGCGTCCATGTCGCGCATTTATGGGGGGATCCATTATTCCTTTGATGCCACAGCAGGCTTGACCCAAGGAAGGCAAGCCGCTGCTTACTCCATTGCTAGGGCAAAGCTTGATGGGGTAGACTGAGCCGTTGAATTTAATAAATGGGGTCAAAGCGCCTGTTCAGACGCTTTGACCTCTTTTTTTAGGCTTCGGATAGCCAAAAGAATTAATGCAATGGCCAACACAAATAAGATGGAAGCAATACTTGCAAGGATATAGCCCTCATCCTGAAAGTTTTTCCAAGCAAATAATCCCAAGGAAGCAAGGGTGACCGTAAACATGAAAAACATGGGGATGGTCACAAAGGTGGCGGAGATATTCTTTTTGATGAGCCACACGCCAATGGTCAGCAAGGCAAGTGCGGCAAGCAATTGATTGGCAGACCCAAAGATTGGCCAAAGTTTCTCAAACTCTCCAGAGGCAAGCAATAAAACGGAAAGAATAACGACAATGGTCGTGGATAGGTAGCGGTTTTTGGCCATCACCTGAGCAGCGGGCTGCGGCATGTCTTCAAAGTATTCCTGCAAGGTAAATCGAGCCAATCTTGTGCAGGTGTCTAGGGTAGTCAGTGCAAATGCAGAAACGGTCAAGGCCACAAATCCTACTGCAAAAGATTCGGAGATACCCAGGCTGGAAATCATCCCTCCCAATCCTGTAGAAAAGAGGGCAACTGGTCCTTCAACCGTGAGTCGGTCCAAATATTCCGTTCGTGACAGGATGATCACCGCCCCTACGGAAATGATCGCCAAAAAGGATTCAATGAGCATGCCGCCAAATCCCACAATCTTGGCATCACTTTCCTTGTCTAATTGCTTGGAAGTAGTGCCTGAGGCTACCAAAGAGTGAAACCCAGATATGGCACCGCAGGCGATGGTCACAAACAAGACCGGAAATACATAGCCTAAGCTCTCGCTGGAGATGTGTACTTCTGTACTCATCTTGATTTCAGGATCTGCTATGATCACCCCAGCCACAGCTGCAATCATCATCCCATAAAGCAAGTAGCTATTCAGGTAATCTCTGGGCTGAAGCAATAAAGAAACCGGGGTAACCGATGCAATGAATGCATAGACCAATAATCCTCCTACCCACCAGGTGTAGTCCAAAGCAATCGGAATCTGTGTGCCTAGGTAAACAAAATAGTACATCAACACCACCCCAATCACTGTGATGGCGATAAACGCGATGTTTTTATTACCAACCATCCGATTCAAATACCCAAAAGCCACCGCCAAAAAGATAAATAGGATAGAGGCAGAGGCCACTCCTGGATTTGCAACAAAGGTTTTGGCTATGATATCTGAAAAGACCCCGATGACCAGAATTAGGGTAGAGAAACTAAACAGGATAAAGAGCTGCTTTCCTTTGACGCCAATTTGATTTCGAATAATGACCCCAATGGACTTGCCTTCGGTACGTAAAGAAGCCGCCATACTGCCCAAGTCATGGACTGCGCCAAAGAAAATTCCTCCTACCAAAATCCAGATCACAGCTGGTATCCACCCAAAAGTGACCGCAATGATTGGGCCCACAATCGGTCCTGCACCAGCAATGGAGGCAAAATGGTGTCCCAAAACTACGATAGGCTTGCTGGGCTCGTAATCGATCCCATCCCGATGGGTATGGGAAGGAGCTTTTCTGGCATCGCTGAGGCCAAACTTGTTGTACACATATTTTCCATACAGCCGATAGGCAAGAAAGAGAATGATCGCGGAGATCAACAGCAGCAGCGACAAGGGCATGGTAGGGTAGGTTAGTTTCGCTTTTTAATCAAGTTTTCAAAGTAGTAAAAAAATAATCGTGGTAAAAGGGATTTTCCCCAGCCGGAAAAGGCACAGGGGAGTAGAACGGAGTGCGATAAAATTTTAATTGCCGGAGATTCAAACTAATTTTGTCACCTTTGAGACGTTAAAACAACCGAATATCTGTATGGCTTGGTTTAAGAGAACTGACAAAGGCATAAAAACCTCCACCGCGGACAAGAAGGATACTCCTGACGGCCTGTGGTTTAAGACCCCAAGCGGGACGATTGTTCATACTAGGGAACTGAAGAGCAATGCCTATGTATCTCCAACGGATGATTTTCATGTAAAAATTGGCTCTAAAGAATACTTTGAGATCCTTTTTGACAACAACAAATTCACAGAGATGGATGCCGAGATGAAATCTGGCGATCCGCTAAAATTTGTGGATACCAAGCCTTATTCTTCCCGAATAGAGGCTACCATCGTCAAGTCAGAGCTAAACGATGCCGTACGATCTGCCTATGGAAAGATGAATGGACAAGACATTGTCATCGCGTGTATGGATTTCAACTTTATTGGCGGCTCCATGGGTTCAGTTGTAGGGGAGAAAATCGCGCGTGCAATCGACCATTCGTTAAAAAATAAAGTTCCCTTTCTCATGATCTCCAAATCTGGAGGTGCACGCATGATGGAGGCAGGCTTTTCTTTGATGCAGATGGCCAAGACTTCTGCCAAACTAGCCCTGCTTGACAAAGCCGGCATTCCTTATATATCCCTGCTCACCGATCCGACTACAGGTGGGGTGACCGCGTCCTATGCCATGCTAGGAGATTTTAACATTGCAGAGCCGGGTGCCTTGATCGGTTTTGCCGGCCCTCGTGTGATTCGCGAGACAATTGGTAAAGATTTGCCAAAAGGATTTCAAAGCTCAGAATTTGTGTTGGAACACGGATTTTTAGATTTCATCGTCGATAGACGGTTGTTGAAATTAAAGTTGAGCACCTTGCTAAACCTCTTGAACAATTAATCAGTTAAAATCATGGAGTAAGCCAAAATTCGAGGGCAAATTTGCCCAGTTTTATGTCTTGCATTCCTGATTAATAAATATATTTGTGCTCCCAAAAACGGGTTTTTTCTACGAAAAAAGTAAAATCAAAATTTCATGGGTTCAGTAATTATTACTTCCATTGTAGCGTTCACGGCAATCATCCTGCTACTGGTATTTATCCTCCTTTTTGCCCAATCCAAACTGGTAAACTCTGGAGATGTTAAGATTATCATCAACGGTGACGAAAGCAACCCAATAATTGCTTCAGCAGGCACTAGCTTGCTTTCCACGCTTGGTAATCAAAAGATTTTTCTTCCTTCCGCTTGTGGTGGAGGGGGTACTTGTGCAATGTGCAAGTGCATCGTAGACGATGGTGGAGGAGACGTGTTGCCTACTGAAGTTGGACACCTTAGCCGCGCAGAACAGCAAGGTCACGTTCGTTTGGCTTGCCAGGTAAAGGTGAAGCAGGACATGAAGATCCGCGTTCCAGAAGAAATCTTCGGCATCAAAAAGTGGGAGTGTGAAGTCATCTCCAACTACAACGTGTCTACGTTTATTAAGGAGTTTAAAGTAAAACTACCTGAAGGAGAAATCCTTCATTTTGAGGCAGGAGGATATATTCAAATTGACGTGCCGGCCATTAAGGTCAACTTCAAGGACATGGATATCACTCCACACCCAGACTTGGGTCACCCAGCTGACGTCTACAAAAGCGACTGGGACAAGTTTGGTCTGTGGGATTTGGTGATGAAAAATGACGAACCCCTATTCCGTGCTTATTCCATGGCCAACCACCCAGCTGAGGGAAATATCGTGATGTTGACAATCCGTATCGCAACTCCACCATGGGATCGTGCCAACAACCGTTGGATGGATGTCAACCCTGGCGTTTGTTCTTCCTACGTATTTGGATGCAAGCCAGGTGATAAAGTGACTATTTCTGGTCCTTACGGTGAATTCCACATCAACCCTACTCAGCGAGAGATGGTCTACATTGGCGGTGGAGCAGGAATGGCTCCGCTCCGCGCACAGATATTCCACTTGTTTCACACAGAAAAGACAAGTCGTAAGGTATCCTACTGGTATGGTGGTCGTTCCAAGAAAGAATTGTTCTACGTTCCTCAGTTTAGGGAAATTGAAAACGAGTTTCCAAACTTCAACTTCCATGTGGGACTTTCCGAGCCTCTACCTGAGGACAATTGGAAAATCAAGAGTTCCTTGGAAGATCGTCAAGCAGACGGATACGTAGGATTTATCCACCAGGTCCTATTTGAAAACTACCTGAAAAATCACCCTGAGCCAGATGAAGTAGAATACTACCTCTGCGGACCACCATTGATGAACTCAGCGGTGCTCAAGTTGCTGGACGATATGGGTATTCCAAAAGAGAATATTCGATTTGACGATTTTGGAGGTTAATTCGATAGAAAAAATCCTGCTTAGGCAGGATTTTTTTTTAGGTATCATTTTTGTTTAGTTTTAGCTACCTAATAATCTTGCATGAACATTTCTTCTTTTTTTGAGCCTATAGACGCACTTGTTGTGGAGAAAGGCTACGCGCCAACGGCTTTTTTCAACCAACTGCTCCTCCACCGAGACAGCTTTCCAGACCTTAGCGGAATCCAGATTGCTCTAGTGGGGCTGAAAGAAAGTCGTGGAGCTAAGGGTTCACAGAGTATTCACAGGGGTAGCACCGAGATCCGAGAGAAACTCTACGAACTCAAGCGGGGAACCTTGGCGGTGAAAGTAGCCGATTTGGGTGACCTCATCGCTGGAGAAAGTCTAAACGATACTTACCAAAATATCCGTCAGGTGGGAGATTACTTGATGCGGCAGCAGGTTTTGCCCATCTTTTTTGGTGGGTCACACGACCTTGACTACGGGCAGTACCTGTCTTATCAAAAGATGAAAAAGCTGGTGACTCTCCTGACCGTAGATGCCAAGATCGACATGGAAGAGCAGGGTCCTGAAAGTGACCGGCATACGCAGGAAATTGTTCTCCACCAACCCAACTTTTTGTTTTCCTATGCTCACTTGGGCTACCAGAGTTTTTTGGTAGACTCCACCTTAGTCAATGTGCTAGAAAAGCTCTATTTCGATCACGTGCGCTTAGGACAGCTTCGGGACAATTTTAAAGAAATTGAGCCCCTCATTCGGGATGCCGACTTGGTGAGCTTTGACCTCAGCGCCATCCAATCTTCCGTGGCTCCTGGGGCCGTAGATGCACAGCCTTTTGGGCTTTCGGGGGAAGAGGCGAGCCAAATTTGTTGGTTTGCCGGCGCCAACGAGAAGTTAAGTTCCTTTGGAGTCTATGGATACGACCCTTATTTCGACGATACCCACAATAAAACCGCCAAAGTAGCGGCGGTGATGATCTGGTATTTTATTGAAGGATTTTACAGCCGCAAGGACAGCCTCTCGTTCAAGAGTGCCGATTATTTGAAGTATACCGTCTCCTTGGACTCCAAGCCCAACACGATGGTTTTTTACAAAAGCAAACGTAGTGGCAAGTGGTGGATGGAAATTCCCTACAACGATTTAGGCCGCTTTGATCGAGTGAGCACTGTGCCCTGCAGCTATGCCGACTACCAGACAGCCCAGAAGGGAGAAATTCCCGAGCGCTGGATCACGGCACAGATCAAACGCTATTGATGCTTACCTATACAGCACAGCAGCTTGCCTTACGCAATGGGCAGGATAAGCCAGAGATTTGGGTAGCCTACAAAGGGCTGATTTATGATGTCACTGCCTCACGGTTATGGAAAAATGGCACCCATTACGAGCACTGGGCAGGGCAAGACCTCACCGAGGAGCTCGGCGACGCACCACATACAGAAAAAGTTTTCGAAAAATTTCAGGCCATAGGCCACTTGGTACCCCATGATTTTATTAGCAGATAGCGGTTCGAGCAAAACCGATTGGCGTGTCATCCACCGCGATGGTCGCATTAGCCAGTTTCGAGGCCTGGGCTTCAACCCGTACTACATGAGTGTTGCCGAAATGGCCCTACAGCTGCAGCAAGAATTCTTACTGAAGCTGGCAGGGGAAATCCAGCAGATCTTCTTCTATGGAGCAGGTTGTGCCGCTCCCGAACGACAAAAAGAGGTGGAGCAGGCGCTTCGAACTATTTTTAGCGAAGCCCAAATCCAAGTCGACCACGACCTTTCCGCCGCTGCCAAAGCTACCTGTGGACACCAGGCAGGAATTGCCTGTATCCTAGGAACAGGTTCAAACAGCTGTGATTACGATGGGCAGCGCATTCAGTTGACCCGACCCGCAGCGGGCTATATTCTCGGGGATGAAGGTGGAGGGTGCTATGTGGGCAGGAAGTTTCTACAGGATTTTATCCACGAAGAAATGCCAGCTGCTATCCGGGAAGCCGTTCTAGAGCGGTATCAGCTAACTCAATTTGAAATTCAGGAGCAGGTCTACCGACAGCCTTTTCCTGGCCGCTATATGGCTAGTTTTTGCCGCTTTATTACCGAACACAAATCGGATCCTTACTGCTACGGGCTGTATTATGAGGCTTTTCAAGCCTTCTTTGCCAAGCACGTCTGCAAATACCCAGATTATTTGACTAAGACGGTACATTTTGTAGGATCCATTGCCTATTACAACAATGACATTCTGAGAAAGGCTGCAACAGATCAGGGGATCCGTGTGGGTATCGTGCTAGAGAGCCCAATTGCTGGACTTACCCTGTACCACCAAGAAATGCTATGAAAAAAGTAACCGAAAGTAGCTCCATCTACGAAGATTTGGAGCAGATGAGTGTCAGGGAATTGTTGGAAAAAATCAATGCAGAGGACCATAAAGTGGCGCCTGCAGTGTTGGAAAAGTTGGGCCAAATCTCCGCATTGGTCACGGCCCTCGTGCCTCGAATGCGTGAAGGAGGAAGGCTTATCTATATTGGCGCCGGTACAAGTGGTCGCTTGGGTGTCTTGGATGCTTCCGAATGCCCTCCTACTTACGGTGTACCCCATGATTGGGTGATTGGCCTCATTGCCGGTGGCGATTCTGCCATCCGAAAGGCAGTTGAAAATGCGGAAGACGATGCCGAACAAGCCTGGAAAGATATCCTAGCCTACGGATTTTCTGAAACAGATACAGTCATTGGCATTGCGGCATCCGGAAGTACGCCCTATGTCCTCGGCGGGGTAAAAAAGGCCAAAGAAATGGGCTTGATGACAGGTTGCATCACCTGTAATCCAGATTCCCCATTGGCATTGGCCGTGGACTTCCCCATCGAGTTGGTGGTTGGGCCTGAATTTGTTACAGGCAGCACCCGGATGAAATCAGGAACAGCCCAAAAGCTGGCGCTTAACATGATTTCTACGGCAGCCATGGTGCAGCTAGGTCGGGTGAAGGGGAATAAGATGGTAGATATGCAGCTTTCCAATGCCAAATTGGTGGATCGAGGGACGAAGATGATCATGGAAGCCACGGGGACGAGCTACGAAAAAGCAAACGCCTTGCTGCTGGCTCAAGGCTCTGTACGAAACGCCACAGAATATTATTATAAAAACGAAAGTAAATCGTGAAGAAAATTCCGATAAATGAACGAGTATTGCCCCGTTTCAACGTATCTTTGGGGTTCGATTAAGCTTTTGAAATTCAACTGCTTACTTATTTTACAAAACTACAGCAGTGATGCTGCAACATGATGAAAAAGAACAATTCAAAAAAGCCTTTTTTTAGCGAAGAAAAGAAGGATTTTAAGCCTTCTACCCGCAGTGGTACCTCCAGTGGCGGCTCCAAATTTTCAAAGAGTAAAGGCTCCGGGGAAAGCAAATCAACAGGATTTGGTAAGAAGGACAATTCCTTCGATAAGAAGCCCTATGATAAAAAGCCTTACGGTAAGAAGTCTGATTCCGCTCCATCTTTTAAGGATGGACCCAAAGGTAGGTTCTTCAAAGAGCAGCAGGGTGAGCGTCCAGAGCGCCCTTCCTTCGGGAGAGGAGCAAGTGCTGAGGGCCGTGAAAAAAGAGCCTATGGTGACAAACGAACTGGTCAAGATAGTGCTGCCCCGAAGAAGTGGGACAAGAATGAAAAGGCAAGCTACCCCAAAAAATCTTTTGGTGACGGCCCCGAGAGGTACAAAAAAGAAGGGGCTTCCGAACGCAAGTTTGGATCTAAGCCAAGTGGTGAAGCGCCTTATGCTGAGCGTGGCAAGGGCAAAGGAGATAAGAAAGAAGGGTTTTCGAAGTCTGCTCCCTATGCTAAGGACAAAGGTGGCAAAGGCAACTTTGCTGAAGGTCGATCTAGCTTTGCTCCCGCTCCTGGCGAAAAGACCATTTACAAAGGAAGAGGAAAGGACCAAAAGCCAGTATATGGCGTAGCGCCTAAGTCATCCAACACAGAAAGTACGGGTGAAAAGCGTGGCTTTGGAAAAAATAGAAGTAAGTACGTAGAGCTAAGTGCCGATCGTCCAGACTATAATTTTGATAGCCTCCCGCAAAAAAAGAATAAGAAGGAAGGTGAAAACCTGATTCGACTCAATAAGTATATTGCCAACTCCGGTATCTGTGGACGTAGAGAGGCAGACGAACTCATCGAAAAAGGCCTTGTCGTTGTAAACGGCGAGGTAATCAAGGAGATGGGCTACAAAGTCAAGAAGACCGACCACGTCGTGTATCAAGGCAAAAAAATCAATCCAGAGAAGCCGGTTTACGTCTTGCTAAACAAGCCGAAAGACTTCATCACCACCACGGAAGATCCGATGGAGCGTAAGACGGTGATGAAGCTAGTAGAAAATGCATGCGAGGAGCGGATTTTCCCGGTAGGGCGTCTGGATAGAAATACGACGGGACTACTGCTATTCACCAACGACGGTGAGTTGGCGGCCAAGCTTTCTCATCCTTCCAATGAAATCAAGAAGATTTACCAGGTGACCTTGGACAAAGCCTTGACCAACAAGGACGAAGAGGAAATCCTCGAGGGATTAACTCTAGAAGATGGCGATGCCAAAGTCGATGACTTGCAGGTGCTATCCAAAGATCGAAATATCTTAGGCTTGGAAATTCACATCGGCAGAAACCGTATCGTACGTAGAATCTTCGCTCACTTGGGCTACGAGGTGGAGGCACTGGATCGCGTGATGTATGCGGGTCTTGACAAGAAAGACCTAAAGCGGGGACACTACCGCTTCCTTACCGAACAGGAAGTCATCCGACTTAAGTACTATATCTAAAATAAAAGGCCCCGCATATGCGGGGCCTTTTGTTTATAGAAATGGGAGCAGTTGCTTAGCCAATTCTGTGCTGTTAAGTAATCCTCCTTTGCGCCAGAGGATCTTTCCCTTTTTGACAAGCATCAGGTGTGGGATGGAGCGAATTGCATAGTGCTGCGCAAGTTGGGGATGCTTGTCAACATTTATTTTGTATAGGATGATCTTTCCATCCTGCTCAGCGACCACCTTTTCCAGAACTGGGATCATGCTTTGACAGGGGCCGCACCAGTCCGCATAAAAGTCCACCAAGAGTAGCTCTTGGCTTTTGAGGAGGACTTCTTTGGGGGATTTTTTAGGCATAAAAAAACCGGCCTTTTGGGCCGGCTTTAGACTTTTTATTTTTGAGCTGGCTTCTGTGGGATTGGAATGCCCAACTTCGTCAAGACCAATTCGGTAAACTTGTCCTCTTCTTTGGTGTACAACAAGATGGGGGACTGGCCTGCTGTTTCTGCAAAGATGTGAGTGTAGTTGTTTTCAGCAGCCACTGCATTGATGGCGTTGATTACTTTGGTTTGTACAGGCTCTAGTAGCTCCTGCAACTTTCGCTGGTAGGAGGTTTGCGCATCCTGCTCGTACTTCTGAAGGTCGTCTCGAAGCTTAGTCAACTCTTGCTCTTTAGCTGCTCTTGCTGTTTCAGCCATCGTAGGAGCAGCCTTTTGATAGGCTTCTACCTGCTTTTGGAAGTCAGCAGCTTTTGTTTGAATGTTGGTTTGTAGCTGGGTTTGGTAATCTTGCACATCGGCACCGATTTGTTCCATTTCGGGCATCAAGTCCATGATCAATTCTACGCTCGTGTATCCGATTTTTATGGTTTGAGCCTGGGCAGTGAATCCTACCAATAGCAAAGCGATTGAGGCTAGGATAACGTTTACTTTCATCATTTGGTGTGTGTATTTAATTGTTTTCTTTGATTCCTAATTCTTCCAAGACAAACTCAGAATAGTCGTGTCTTGGATCTGTGTAAATGATTGCCGAAGGTCCCGCTGCCTTATCAAAAAGAATAGCAAGGTTATTTCTTCGCGATACCCGCTCTATGGCATCGTAAATTTTGGATTGTAAGGGTTGGAGGAGTTCTGCCTGTTTTTGGTAGTAAGTTCCGTCTATTCCAAATATCCTGCTATTAAACTCTTGCGCCGCCTTTTGCTTCGCTTTGATTTGTTCTACTCGCTTTTGGTACATCTCTTCAGTGAGCAGTACCTCTTCGGCTTTTAGCTGGACGTTCATTGCTTTTACTTCTGCGTCCAAACTTTGTGCCTCTTTTTTCCATTCCTCACTGAGCTTTTTCAGTTCGTCTTGCACCAAGCGGTAATCAGGGTGTTTGTTGAGGATGTATTCTGAATCGATATAACCAAACTTTTGTGCGGCTACAGGTCCTGAATACAGGATAATGAAAAGTAAAAGTACAATTTTCAACGATTTATTCATGCGTTCTTAGAGTTTTTGGGGGCTTGCTGAAGAACAAAATTTAGTTCTTTCCCAACATAAATTAACAAACGCAGCACCTCCCAAAAGATTATCTGAACTGTTGTCCAATCGTAAAGTGGAATTGCGGGCCACTTCGCTTTAAGCTTCCAGGGAGGGGATCGAAGCCATAGCCCCAGTCTACGCCGAGCAAACCAAAGGCAGGCATGAATATTCGAGCACCAAACCCAGCAGATTTTTTAAGATCGTAAGGGTTGAAATCTTTGTAATCGCCCCAGTTGTTACCCGCCTCGGCGAAGGTAAGTAAGAAGATAGTCGCTGAAGGGTTTGGAGATACCAAGAAGCGAAGTTCCATCACGTATTTGTTGTAGACTACGCCACCATACGGATCTGGGTCAGCTGTTCCTCTGGTATTTCTACCTGGGGTAATGGCTTGGTTTTCGTATCCGCGCAAGCCGACAATTTCCTGGCCCAAGGCGAAGTTGTTGAAGTTCATGCCGTCTCCACCCATTACGAAACGTTCCAAGGGGATGATGCCAACTTTGGTGCCGTAAGAACCCAAGAAGCCCATGTGTGCACGTGCGCTAGCCACCCACTTATTGGAGCCAAGGACAGGCGTGTAGAAGGAGGCGTCAAACATCCACTTGTGGTATTCGAGCCATTTGTACTTTTCTTGGTCGACGGATTCTTCGTTCAGATTCTTGTTAAGAGAAGCATATGGCGGAGTCAGGTTCATCGATAAGATGATGTTTGACCCTTGGCGTGGGTAGATTGTGTTGTCCACGTTATTTCTTGCCACGGTGGTGTTTAAGATCACACTTTTCGAGTTACCGGTGGCGTAGCTTAGGCCAAAGGAGGTGCCAAACTGGTTGAACTGGTAGTTTTGAAACTGAAGTGAATTACTGATGCTGAAGTAATCATCTGGCCAAGTAATACGCTTGGAAAGGCCTAGGGTAACACCTGTAATTTTAAAGAAGCCCAAGTCGCCTCCACCTGGAGTTTGATTGAAGTAATCTACCTGTCGCTGTACAGAGTGGTTGAAAGCAAAGCTCAAGGAGTTGGGCTTTTTGCCCCCAAACCAGGGTTCACTCAAGGAGAAGGAATAGTTTTGGAATGCTTGTCCGTTTGCCTGTACGCGGAGTGAAAGCTTCTGTCCATCTCCTACCGGAAGTGGATCCCACTTTTTGAAATCGCCAATGCTTTTGATAGAGAAGTTGTTGAAGACCAAACCTACCGTGCCGACAAAGCCAAAGAATCCTCCCCAGCCACCAGACAATTCAATCTGGTCATTTGGACGCTCTTCGAGCTCGAAGATGATATCTACTGTTGCGCTCTCAAAGTTAGGGCGAAGGTCAGGGTTGATTTTTTCTGGGTCAAAGTATCCCAAAGTAGAAAGCTCTCGGATGGTACGTACAAGCAAACTTCGGTTGAATTTTTGACCTGGAAGGATTCGAATTTCCCGCATGACCACGTGGTCGGAGGTACGGTCGTTGCCCTTAATGCTTACGCTGTTGACCGTCACTTGAGGGCCTTCAAAGATGCGCATCTCCAAGTCGATGGAATCCCCGGTTACATTGATTTCTACGGGATCAATGTTGAAGAAGAGGTAGCCGTTGTCTTGGTAGAGGGAGCTGACGTCGTCTCCTTTTTGTGGATCGTAGTTGAGGCGCTTGTCTAGCTTTTCCTTATCGTAGACATCTCCTTTTTCAATGCCCAGCTTGGCCAAAAGTATTTTATCCTCGTGGATGTAGTTGCCTGTAAAGGTGATGTTGCGGTAATAGTATTTGCGGCCTTCCTCCAAAGAGATGTCGATGTTGATCTTATCTTCGGTGAAGGTGTAAATAGAGTCCTGGAGGATCTTGGCGTCGCGGTAGCCCTTGCTATTATAAAATGCAATGGCCTTGTCCTTATCCTCGCGGTATTCTTTGGGGTTGTATTTGGATCCGTTGAAAAAGTTCAACTTAAAGTTTTTGTTGATATAGTCTAATGCCTGTTCAGAGGTAGCCACTTTGCTACTGAGTAGGGAGCGTGTAAGGCTCTCTCCGTCTGCGTCGAGCATGCGGCTGTAGATGTCCTTAAAGATGGCTACGCGTGCATGCTCTTTAGTTTTTTTCAACTTCCCTTTGAGCGCACGGTCGCTAATTTCCTCATTGCCATAAAAAGCAATTTCGTTGATTTTCACCTTGGATTTTGGATCGATGTCAAAGCGGAGCTTTACACTATTTGGCAGGGTGGTGTCGCGATCTTGAATGATTTTTACCTCGGTATTGAGGAAGCCTTTTTCCAGGTAATATTTCTCAATATTTCGCTTGGCGGTGTTGAGCACGTCGTCCCGCACCACTCGGCCTCGAATGTTTACCTTATCTCGTAATTCACCCTCTTGGGTTTTGTTGATACCTTCAAATTCTACACGGGAGAATCGGGGTCTTTCGGTAAGATCAAGAAGCAGGTAAATGTCTTCTCCTTCAATCTTCGTCACCAAAATTTTGACATCCCCAATGATGCCTTGTCCCCAGAGTTTTTTGAGGGCGCCAGAAATGGCTTCGCCTGGCACGTCGATGCGATCATCCACTTTAAGTCCAGACAGGGAGATGATGGCAACTTCGTCAAGGGTGGAAAGTCCAACGGCCTTTATTTCCGCAATTCTGAATTTTTGAGGTTTGGCATAGTTCAATTCCAGGATGTTGACCGGCTTGCCGGAAGCATAGCGGCTCTGGCCCAAACGGATTTGGGACATGGCGCTCACCGACCAGATCAAGCAAAATAGAATGAGTAAACTTCTTTTCATCAACACTTAGGGTTTAACTTGCTCTCCGGTTTTTCCAAACCTTCGTTCTCTTTTTTGGTAATCTTCAATCGCGGCAAACAGGTGTTCTTTTCTAAAATCTGGCCATAACACGGGCGTAAAATACAACTCGGTGTAGGCCAGTTGCCAAAGCAAGAAATTACTGATCCGGTACTCTCCGCTGGTTCGAATCATCAGTTCTGGGTCAGGTATTCCTGCCGTATCCAAGTGATCCGCAACGGTCTGTTGGGTAATTTCTGCAGGGCTTAATTTTCCTTCTGCAATTTTTTGAGCAATGCGCTGGGTGGCCATCGTCAGCTCCCACTGTCCACTGTAGCTTAGCGCCAAGTGAACGGTTAGGCCTGTATTGGTAGCCGTCTGTTGCTTTACCTCTATCAATTTTTCGTAGGTAGAGGTTGGTAAACTTTTTATATCACCGATGGTATTCAATCGGACGTTGTTTTTCATCATTAATGGCAATTCAGAAACGATCGTCTGCACGAGCAATTCCATGAGCGCCTGAACTTCTTCTTTTGGACGAGACCAATTTTCGGTAGAAAAAGAAAATAGGGTAAGGTGTTTGATTCCAATTTCGCCAGCACCTTCAATGGATTCACGCACCGCCTGGATGGCATTCTTATGGCCAAAGATCCGCATGGCCCCTTTCTTTTTGGCCCATCGTCCGTTGCCATCCATTATGATGGCAATGTGCTTCGGTAAGTTGGTTAGGTCTATGTTTTCCTTCATTTCAGCGGCTAGAATACCTGCTTTTTTGGAGGTACAAAAATGGGATTTCTTTTTCAATAAATTCCCCTAGACCTCAATTAATTAATAGGTGTAGCACCTTGCCTTGGTAAGGCTGTAGCTGAGGGTTAAGCCTAGAAAATAGTACCAATCCTTTGTGTTTGGATTGCCAAAATTCATACTTTCTACACGTGGAGGGGAAGTGGGGTTCAGGGGGGTATCGTACCTAGGCACAGCGGGAAGCTGCCCATCAAGTTTGTCTAGGTAGTCCGATGTAGTTGGCCGAAAGCCCAGCTCTAGACCCAGGGTGAGTTGGTCTGACAGCATGTACTTCACACCGCCTCCAAAGGGGATGACTAGGGTGTTGAAGGCGTAATTTTCCGAAGGTAAAGCCCCATGGATACGTCCTTCTCCGCTAAAAAAGGTATAGCCCAGGCCAAAGAAGGCATAAGGGGAAAACCTAAACTCACTCTTGTGGTTGACAAAATCGAGAAAGTTGAATTCTACCAAAGCAGAAAGCTCGGTGACACTTCCTCTAAAATGTCCATTCCGTAGCGAAGCTACCGCATCGATGGGACGGATACTATCCGCTGCCGTCAGTTCGGCTCTATTCACCCCTAACCGTAAACTCCAGACATTGTCAAAATTTCGCTTGCCAAATAACGTTCCTTGAAGGCCTGCTTGGCCTGGGTCAATTCTGCGAATTAAATCCCCCGAATAAACGGCTGTGCCTAAGCCTCCACCTACCTCGTAACTCTGCCCAAAACTGGGAGCTGCCGAGACAAGTGCCAAAAAGCAAAGGATCAGAAAGGGATTTAAGTTCTTTAAATTGATCTTTTTCAAGACGATGCAAGTTATAAACTACCTAACGTTTAAAAAACGAGGGTTTGTATTTACCGGGTTAATAATTGTTAAGCTAATTTGGGCTTAAAGATCAATTTCTCATGTCCAATCCCCAGTGTAACTTCTGCCGGAGGGTGTCAAAGAAATGATAGGAGGGCAATTTCACCAATTTAGCGGAGAATGCTTCCTTTTTCACGCTTAATTTCAATGCAGAGGAGATGGAGGTCGACCTAGAATCCAGGGAAATCATGAATTTGTCCGTTCTTCCTTCGATCTCAAAGCTGATTTCTGATTCGTCCGAAACGATGATGGGACGCACGTTGAGGTTGTGTGGAGACACGGGCGTTATCACGAAGTTTTTTGCTCCAGGGGTGATTAAGGGCCCGCCGCAACTTAAGGAATAGCCCGTGGAACCTGTTGGTGTGGCCACAATTAATCCATCAGCCCAGTAGGAGTTGAGGTACTTTCCATCAATATAGGTATGAACCGTGATCATGGAGGAGGTGTCCTTTTTGTGAATGGTAAATTCATTTAAGGCAAAATTTACCCCATGAAAAAGCGTTTTTGAACTGCTCAAAGACAGCAAGGTTCTAGATTCGATTTGGTAGTTTCCCATGGCCAATTGCTCCACGGCATCTTCTATTTTATCTGTGGCTACGGTAGCCAAAAAACCCAATCTGCCCGTGTTGAGGCCTAGGATGGGGATTTCTTTGTTGCCCACCAAACATACTGAATCGAGTAAGGTGCCGTCTCCACCAATGGAAAGGAAGAAATCAAGCCCGATATAGTCTTCCTCCTGGCGAAGAATCCCGTACGGCGCTAGGGCAGGGCTTAGCTGTTGAAGTTGCTGATCTAGGCTAGGGGTGAGGTAAATGTCTACGGCTAGGGATTGCAGCTTGGTGAACAAGCTCCTTACGGCAGGTAGAAATTCGGCCTTCAACGATAGGCCGTGTAGCGCAATTTTCATTCCTAGCTCTCTAAAAATCTAAGTAAGTTGCCAATGCGCTCTTCCTCGATGCTTTGGCTGCTTTCTTCCTGCGCATAGTCCACCACTTGGTAGCCAAATCGCTGCAGCGTGGCTTTGACATGTCGAAGGTCTTGTCGGTCTAGCTTTAACGTGACGTCTAGTTGCTGTGGATCCATGGGATCATTGCTCAGGAGGCAACTTAAAATTTTTGCATTTTCTGACTCCACGAGGCGGGCAATTTCCGATAGCT
>JBIIFN010000254.1:0-2814 GCA_044237325.1 Algoriphagus sp. | reverse complement strand
ATCCCGTCACGGGAAGAAAAATGGTGGGGGCGGGGATGGGGGAGGTACTTTTTCCTGCAATTGCTCCCTTCTACGGAGCGTTGGAAGAGGAAACAGGAAGGAAATTTTTGACCGCGCAACCAATCTACCGACCTTTTTTGTCCATCGAAGAACAAAATGAATGGATGGGGCACTCTTCTGAACCTGAGATACAGCCCTTTGTGGACCAGCTCCCAGTGGGTAGCCAAGATCCGGCATTGAAGGATCCATTTGGTGGGGTGCTTCTCAAAAACTCGGGCTGGCTCAATATCCCCGCATTGCTAGAAGGTATGGTGAGCTATTTTGGGGATCGACTCTTGCAGGAGGAGTTTGTGGAGGAGGATTTGGTACGGGACGGAGAGCGCTGGCGCTACAGACAATTTTCTGTAGGAGCTTTGATTTATTGCAACGGGCTAGGAGCAATGCGCTCTCGTTTTTTTTCTTTTTTGCCTTTCGCTCCAGTAAAAGGCGAGATTTTGGAGGTACAACAAGATTTTCATCCCCCCTTTATTGTCAATAGAGGTGTTTTTCGAGTTCCCTTGGAAAACGGAAACTTCAGGGTGGGCTCTACCTATACCTGGCATGACTTGGATGAGGGACCTACGGCTGGCGCCAAAAAGGAGCTTTTGGAAAAGTTGACTGAGGTGGTACGTGTGGAGGTGAAAGCAGTACCTCAGCACAAAGTGGGCATTCGTCCAGCAACTAAGGATAGAAAACCATTTTTAGGGAAACATCCGAGCGAACAATGCGTTTATGTGTTCAATGGTTTTGGAGCAAAGGGAGTTTCCCTAGTTCCGTATTTTAGTGAGCGGATGTGTGACTTTATTTTGGAGGCAATCCCTTTGCCTCAGGAAGTGGATATCTCTCGTTATTTTAAGTATATTTAAAGCTGTCAATTTTGTTTGGAATGCGAATTCACGTCTTTCGGTACGTATTTTTTCTCTCCCTGCTTTGTGCTAGCATGCAGGCAATGGCGCAGTTTGACCAAGAGCGATTTGGCAAAAATCGAGTGCAGCACAAGGAAATCAAGTGGTACTACTATACCTCGGCCAACTTTGAGGTGTACTACTATGATAAAGGTGGCCCCAATGCCAAGATGGCCATAGAGTACTTAGAAGCGGAGTTTAACAAGCTTACCCAAAACATCGGCTACGTAGCCTATACCAAACCGAAAATTTATATTTACAACTCCCCCGAGGAGCGGTTACAGAGCAACCTGGATCTGAATATTCAGCAGTACACCGAAGAGGGACAGACCAAGTTTACTCGTCTCATCGCAGAAGTGGCCTACAAGGGCCGCATGGATGTGTTTAAGGAGGATATCATCTTCGCTACGTCCAAAGTAATCGTTCGTGAGATGCTCTATGGTGCCTCGGTGGCAGATGCTTTTCAGGCCAACTTAATTAGTAGCTTTCCTGACTGGTATGTGGATGGAATAGCGCTTTATCTAGCCAAAGGCTGGAGTAAAGAAATGGATGATTATATCCGACTGTATTTGAAAAATACGCCCAATCCGAAGCTGCATACGCTTACCGACCTGGAGGCGGGCTTGGTAGGGCAGTCGCTTTGGAATTATATCGCTGAGAAATACGGTAGAAGGTACGTATCCAGTATTCTCAACCTTTCTCGAATCAATCGCAACGAGGAAAATAGTATCGCCAACACGATTGGAATCAATATCAAAGCTTTTTTTGCCGATTGGCAACAGTTTTACCTCAAGGTAAACGAACCCGTCTACACCAATTTCAAAACATTGGATGAGAAAAAAGCCATCGCGGCTACCTCCTCCCGTGTGGACGGTGCAATAGCAGATGTGAAGTTTAGCCCTGATGGTCTCCACCTAGCCTATGTAATCAACAATGCCGGTAAGTTTACCGTCATCGCACGCGAACTTTCAACAGGTGCAGAGCAGCGTATCTTTCAGGGTGGTGCCAAGTACGAAGAGCTACCAGCCAACTTGACTGCTCCGGTCATCGCGTGGAGGGACTCAGCCACGCTCGCCATTGCCTCCTTCAAGCGTGGGGTAACCACATTACGCCAGCGGTCTCTCGATGGATCTGTCCATGACAAAATATTCCTGCGCAACATCACGCAGGTCCTAAGTTTAGATTTTAACGAATCAGGAAAAAACATGGTGCTTTCGGCTATCTCAAATGGGAAGACGGATGTTTTTACCTTAAATGTACGTGGGCAGGGTAAGCGACTTACTGATGACGCGTTTGACGACCTCAACCCTGTATTTCTAAACGATTCCACGGTAGTCTATTCAACCAACTTTGTGTCCTTACCCGATTCGGTGTTGAAGGGCGATCCAGACCTGACTATTTTTCCTTCGCAGTACAACCTCTACATGGCACAAGTACTGAAGGATACGACCACCTTTACCAAGTTGACCAACGCCAACAGTAAAAATACGCTTCCAAGGAAGATGAATGGAAATAACTTACTTTTTCTTAGTGACCTGAGTGGGATTTCTAACCTCATGAAGCATAATGTAGGTAGCCAGATTTCTACACAAATCACTGCTTTTGACACTAGTATTGAGGTGTTTGACGTCAGCACGCGAATGAATAAAGTGGCCTATGCAGTACGCAATGGGAAGAAATCACATCTCTATGTTGATAGCTATTCGGGAGCGGACCAGTTTACTCCGGGAACGCCCAGGTTGCAGTTGGCTCAAGTGAAGGAACTCAATGAGCGCCTTGCTGCAAGAAGGATCTTGGAAGCGAAAACTCAGCAAAAGACAGCAACAAGAACACAACCCGCTGCTGTATCCGCTCCAGAGTTAGTTATGCC
>JBIIFN010000045.1:0-14922 GCA_044237325.1 Algoriphagus sp. | reverse complement strand
TCGTCTCTCAGTACCGATCGCTTGCGTTTTGAGTCTAGGAAAGGCGTGAATACGGAGAACTACACCTTCGATTCCATTCCTGCTTCTGCAGTAGCATCTGGAACAGTGGCCAAGCAGGAGGTAGCAAAAAACAACCTACTAGACACCTTCCGCAAACAAAATCTTCAGAAAAGAGTGTCAGGGCCCAAGCAGATGGAGCCTCTGTTTTTTACCAATCACATCAACTCACGCTTTGTCGTTGATCCCCTGCGGGGCTTTGGTATCAACCTCAACGGGAAGGTGACCGATATCCTGGACAACCATCAGTTTACGGGAGGTATCATGACGGCCATGAATTTTGAGTCGGGAGGAGATGTCTGGTTTGAGTACGAATACCTCAAGTCACGACTTGACTTCCGTGGTCGGTACGACAGGAGGACCCTCCGGGTAAATGAAGGAGACATCAGTTTTCAAAAATACATACTCACCAAGGTGGAAACAGGCGTTTCTTATCCGCTCTCCATCCATTCGAGGGTGTATGCGGCACCTTTTGTGGCAAAGACCCAGTATTTCAACTTGTATGAGGACTCACTCGTGTTTAGCAAAATCCCTGAGCTTAACCAGCTTCAAATAAACTATGCAGGAGGGAAGTTGGAGTACGTTTACGACAGAACAGAGCCGATGGGCCTCTATGCATTCACAGGAACCAAGGGTAAGGTGGGCTTCGTACATTACCAAGGACTCAATGCGAGCGATCGCTCCTTTAGCAATTTTTACCTCGACGTACGCAACTACCAGAAAATCCATAAGAACATTGTCTTGGCCTCCAAATTGTATGTGGGCTCTTTCATGGGCTCCAATCCACAGAGTTACTTGGTCGGTGGGATGGACAACTGGCTCTTCAATAGTTTTTATACCCCGCCTGCCAATAGGCCAGAACCATCCCCTGTGCGTAATCCCACAGGTGTTGAAAATTCAAACCTTCTCTTTGCCGACTTTGTGGACTTGAGGGGCTTTGACTACGATGAAATTCGGGGAAGAAATGTCATTACCTTCTCTACCGAACTAAGACTTCCTTTGTTTTCGTACTTGACTAGGGGGAACATCACCTCCAATTTCATCAAGAACTTCCAGCTGGTAGGTTTTTATGATATCGGTTCCGCATGGAACGACGCCGCACCTTGGGAGAAGATCAACGATCAAAACACAGAGGTAATCAATACCTCAGGCTCTCCCTTTGTGATTGTATTGAATAATTTCAACAATCCTTGGCTGCAAAGTTATGGTGCGGGCTTGCGTACGGTATTCATGAATTATTACGTCAAATTTGACGCTGCAAGGCCAATTAGAAATTACCAAACCGAAGACTTGAGATTTTACTTTACCTTGGGGTACAATTTCTAATACCAGTACGCTATGATTAAGTCAATGACAGGCTTCGGGGTAGCCGGATTTGAGAACGAGCACATGGTCATCCAGGTGGAGGTCCGCTCACTCAACTCAAAATTTTTGGACCTTTCCGTCCGAAGTCCCCGACAATTTACCGATAAGGAGCCTGAGATCAGAAACAGGGTGCAAGCCATCTTGGACCGAGGCAAAGTATCGGTCTCTATAGATTTTGTCGCCAAAGGCATGCAAAGCCTTCCCGTCCAACTTAACGAGGACCTGTTTAAAACCTACCATGCCGCCTTTGAGAAGCTTGCCGCCTCGGTGGGAGAGACCTCAGCGGACTTGTTTAAGCTGGCCCTTCATGCACCCAATGTGATGGTGACTGCCCCGATTGATCGAGAAGAAACGGAAGACTGGGGCCAAGTCAAGTTGGTACTTGAAGAAGCACTGATGCGTTGCGAAGGATTTCGCGCGGACGAGGGGGCCTCGCTCTTTGTCAAGCTGCAAGAAAATATCGACACCATTCGCAAGGGCCTAACGCGGATAAAAGCAGAAGAGCCTATCCGAAAGGAAAAAATACAAAACCGAATTAGGGGACATTTTTCTCAGTGGATGGACGAAAATTCCTTTGATGCCAACCGCTTTGAGCAGGAGTTGATTTACTACTTTGAAAAAATTGACATCACCGAGGAGATAGTACGCTTGGAAACGCACCTGGACTACTTCATGAAATCCATGGAGCAGGAGGTGAATCAAGGAAAGAAGCTTGGATTTATCAGTCAGGAGATTGGTAGGGAGATAAATACCATCGGCTCTAAGGCCAACGATGCCGAGATCCAAAAGCACGTGATCCAGATGAAGGACGAATTGGAGAAGATCAAGGAGCAGTCTTTGAATGTGCAGTAAGGTGAATAAGTCGACGGTGAGACAGTCCACGGTCCACAGCACAATTACCTTAACGGCAAGGCTTAATCTCATCCGTTGCTAAGCGTAATGAGAATAAACCGACTAGATAAAATAAAAACGGCCTGAATTTTTTCAGGCCGTTTTTATTTTATCTGATTAATCTCTTTTCCAACAGTAAAGGAATAAAAAAAAGGCCCGAGTACATCGGGCCTTTTTGTATTAGCTTAGTTTGAATTTGATTGGAAGTCTCATTCGCGTACGAACGGCTCTACCTCTTTGCTTACCTGGCTCCCACTTAGGTGCGTTTTTCACAATTTTAACTGCTTCTTCGTCGCAACCTCCGCCGATACCTCTCAATACTTCAACGTCTTGAATGGATCCATCCGTATTGATAACGAACACTAGGATTACAGATCCTTCCACACCCATTCTTCTCGCTTGAGTTGGGTATTTTAGGTTGTCTGACAGGTACTTGTTCCAACCTGACATGCCCCCTGGAGGGTTAGGCTGTGTTTCCACGACGTCAAAGATGGCATCTGCCTTTTCCTCTACAACAACCGCTTCAGTGATAACTACTTCTTTGATGACGGTTGTTTCTTTTACGTCCACATCAAAGTTAACGTCTATTTTTTCTTCAATTTTCACCTCATCAGGAATTTCCTGGATGACAGGCTGCTCCATTGGTGGTGGCGGTGGCGGTGGTGGTGGCTGCTGGGTGATGGGCACATCAATGATGTCTTCGAAACTGTCTGAAGCTGCACCTAAATCTTTTAGGCCGCTGTCATCGTAAGACTTGTATTCGAAGGCAAGAAGAGTGAGACCAACAGCTACTGCAAGACCTAGGTTGGTAAACATACCCACTGTTCTGTTCAAATCAGCACTAGGAGTCTTTTTTGCTTCCATGGTGAATTTCGTTTATAGAGGTTAATCGGTTTTTATTTGTGTAACAAGTCTAACAATTATTGGAGATTAATCCAAAATGATTTTACATGATGGCCAATAAAAATAGATAAATAATCCTGAAATTATGCCTATGTAATTGATTATCAAATCATTAAAATCAAAGGTGCGGTAAGGAATTAGTTGTTGAGCGGTTTCCAGTAAGGTTGCAGGAAGTAGCCCAAACAATAAGAAGTTGATCCAAACACGGCGATTCCATAGCAACTGGGTTTTCTTTTTTATGCCTATACCCACCCACAGGTAGGAAAGCACGAAGAAGAAGATAAAATGAACAATTTTATCCTGAAATTCCACCAGTGCTACATCCGGGAAAGCTTTTCCTGGAGTCAACATGCCTAGGCAGCAGCCTAGTAGCCAAGGTATCGCCAGGTATTCCCTACGGATTTTCAATTATTCGCCAATCAATTCTTTGTACGTGTCAGCATCCATCAAATCAGAAGGAAGGGCACCGCTCAATTTTACCTTCACCATCCAACCATTTTCGTAGGGAGAATCATTGACCATCTCTGGTGCGGACTCAAGTTCGGTGTTGAATTCAATTACTTCACCAGTAACGGGCATGAACAGGTCGGAAACAGTTTTTACGGCTTCTACAGTGCCAAATACTTCACCTGCTTCGATGGTTTCTCCGATTGTTTCTACTTCAACGTAGACGATATCGCCTAGTTCTTTTTGTGCAAAGTCAGTCACGCCAATGGTAGCGATGTCTCCGTCAATTTTGACCCACTCGTGGTCTTTGGTGTACTTAAGGTCTTGTGGAAAATTCATGGGGGTGTGGTTTATACGTTCAAAATTAAACGGATTCGGGAGAGATTGAAACCTATTGCGATAAATTAAATCGGAGTTGCCCTCCAAAAGCGGTATTGGATCTTCTGTAGGCAGTGGTGACACGCGGATCATTGACCGTTCGTTCGAAATAAAGGGTCAGATTTAGGCTGCGGTTGATGACGTAGCTAAGCGTAGGGCGGAACTGGAAATTCAAATTGCCATTGGTGACGGTGGCTTCTTCACCTATTTTTCGCTGCACTTGCTGGGTATTGCCCACTTTGGTGTCTAGTCGCATCTGCAGGTCATTTTTCAAGATTTTTTGCTGCCCATTTATTTTGAAAGGGATCCTCACGTTTGCCTTTGTGTAGGAGAGCGTCAATCCAAAATCTGAACTTGCCTGTTCGGTGACTTGGGAATTAGAAAAGTTCAAGCCAAGGTTTCGTTCCCTATTGTAGTTTATCGCAATGTTCATCCGTTGTTTGGTAAGTACATCGATACCTATCAAGGGGGCATAGCGTTCGGTGAGTACTACTTGATTGAGTACGTAGATGGGGATAAACTGCCCTTCCAGGTTGGTGAGGGTAGGTCGCTGCAGCTGCTGTAGGGTATTGAATAGTTCTAGCCCCTGTTGGTATTGGAGGGAGTTAGAGAAGTTGCTCACGTCGTACGTGGAGCTATAGGCATGGGTGAGGTTGATGCTGCTAAATAGGTCGCTGAGTCCCTTCAGTCGGGAGAGGCCTCGGTAGTCTATTCTCCAGTTGGGTAGCGGTGTTTTTGGAAAGGGGTTTAAGTTGGCCGTGCTGGGGTCATTGCCCAAATAGGCGGCCAAAAAAGCAGGGATCAAGACGTCCTGTCCATTGCTACTGTATTCCCCTGCAGCGGCAGCCTGTCCGTCAAGACGTTGCTTGATTATGCCTCGGTAATTTTCAAAGTTGGTGAATAATGCCGACTCGTTTTGCGCATTATTTCTAGCAAAGCTGGTTCGCATCATCACGGTGCTGATGCTATAGGAGCCCATTCTATTGGGGCTGAGTGACTGGAATGTACCTGGATTGTCCTGGCTATTTCGGAAGATTTCGCTGTAATCACCGATCTCTCTTTTGTTAGCTTCCAGGGTAATTCGGAAGTCCCGAATAGGCTCTGCCAAGCCGGTGATACGCAGGTTGATGGCTCTGTTTTGGCGGAAACTTTGTGTTAGCTCTGGGCTAGGGGCAATATTGCCATTTTGCCCTAATCGGTAGCGCAGGTCTGGATTTTGGCCGCCAAAGACAAAGGCCCAGCCGGGATTTTCCCAAGCCCTGTCCATGCCCAGCAGGCCAGTGTTTGGCATGTATCCAGGAAGGAAGGTGCCTTCCACCACGCCATAGTTGAAGGTAACTTCCTTCAGCATCATGGCCAGCTTAAGTAGCCCGTTGGTGAGGGGAGTACCAATGGTATCCGCGGCATTGGTAGAGGCTCTACCGGGTATGGAGGGCCGCTTTGGCGCATTGAGCGCAGCGAGTGCTTTACTTTTATTGTATAATTTGAGCAGGTCCAGCTTGCCTGTGAGGGTTTGCTCGCGGGTATTCTGGATAGTGTTGCCAAGCGTGTCACGCTGCCCGATGGCACCTGTCTGCCAGGTATAGGAACTCTGGTGGCGGTAATCGGCTTGCACCCAATCGGTGAGCGGTAGCTTTGCAAAAGGGAGGGTATAATTGATCGTAGCGGAGTGCGTATAGTTGGTGGTCCGGCCAAAGCGCATGAAGTTAGCCCTTACCGAATCGATTTTGACTTGGCTGTCCAGGTCTCCCTCGGGCTCGTCGACCACAGCAAGTGCTTGTGAGGCCAAGTCCACTCGAAGACTAGAGGAAAGGTCCCAGTTGACATTGAAGGAGCGGTTCATGAAGAAGGACTTCTGGAACAAGGGGTCTACGCCCGCGCTGCTAAGCTGGTCGTTGCGGTATTGGGAGCGCGTAAAGCGCCTATCCACGTCCATTCTTGCAAGGAGCAGGGTGGGCGATAGGTTGAGGTTGATGTCTTTGATCAGCTTCAAGTAGGGGCTACTCATGCCTTCCCACTTTTCAAATGGCGCCAGCTTCAGTTCTTTGGGTTGGAAACTGTAGGTAACATTTCCTTTGTTGGTCTTGAAGTTGTAGCCCTGCAGCTGCGCATTGGTTTGGGTGACGGAGCCCATGGCGTAGGAAAAGGCCAAGTTGGATAGGTCGTAGATTCGTTTTGGGGCCTCTGGATTTTTCTTCAGTTTGCGAACGTTGTTGAAGCTGATGTTTTTTCGGGATAGCTGGTCCATTGCTATCTCTCGGTAGGCATCTTTTTCTGCCGCATTTTCAAATTTAGCTAGTGCTAGGGCAAAGGGTACGTCTGGATTTAATGGATCGTATTCTGGGCGTGTGCTTGCATTTTCCACTGAAAAATAAAGTGGAATGCTGACGCCCAACTCCTTGGGAAGCAGCTTGTCTACTTCGACGTTTGTGGAGATGTCATACTGGGTGGTCGCTTGGCGGCTACGCTGGGAAAGCTTCGTTTCCAAGCCACCAAAGCCGATGGAGTTATGCCTTATTGAGGCAGACACGACTGCCACGTCCGCGATCTTGGTGTTTAGGTAGGCATTTGCTGCCCAACCGTTGGTCTTGGTGAATCCCGTGACGCGGAGTTCGTTGGCCCAGAGGCAAACACTTTTGGAGGAGCCGATGCCGGTGCCTGGATTTCTGAGACCGATCATCATGCCCTGCACTTGGTTGAGCTCGGGCCTGCCCATGACAGTTACGCGGTATTGGCGGATGTTCTTGGAATAAGGTAGTGTGAGCGGGGACTGGGAATTGTCTCGATCCGCCTTGATGCCGACAATCTCTTGGATGGCGATATCGATTTCATTTTCCTCGGGCCATACGATGCGGGGATCGTTGGAGCCTAGGGAAGAGATCTTTAGTGGAACCTCTATTTCGTAGTAGTTGTCTGTGTAGTCTGTGCCTAGGCGTAGGAAGGCGCTGACTTCTCCATCTCGGGCATCGGCACTATTGGCATGGAAAAACATCTTGATGCGCTCGTACTGTACGAGGTCAATGTTGAGGTTTTTGAAGACGGCACGTGCGTCTTTTGGTGCAAGGTCTTCCACGCAGATTCGTAGGGACTGCTCGTTGAGGCGGCGCTCTACCACGGAGGTATTGTCGCGGTCGCGCTCGATGCCTGGAGGTAGCACGTAGGGACTGGAGGTGTCGCTTCCCTGTGCATTTTGCTCGATATTGACTACGTCTACGGTGACATTGGAATTATCTGGCTCGGGAACCTCAAAAAATCCACGTTCGAAGAGGGACTCTTGAAAGCTGCGCCACTGGCTGCCTACCATTCTGAATTCCGCCATGCGGAGTACCACAGGCTGCTGGAAGTCAGTGAGGTACGTACGCATCCAACGGACAGATTTGAAGCCAGAGATATCGCCTTCCACGCGGTCGGGTTGTCTCACAGGGATACGGAAGAGGTACCAGTTGACCTGCTCTCCTCCTTCGGTGTGGGTGACTTGATCGACGATATAGCTTGTGCCTACCTTGAGTTGCCCAGGGCGCAAGTCAATCTCGTACTCGTAATAGTTTTCGAGTTCGTTGATGGTATTGTCCGTGTTGAGGTCCTCGTTGTCGGGGGTATTGGTTCCAGAGGGCGTGTAGGGCAGGTTTTGGTTGGCCGACACAGGGGTATTCCGTTCGTTTCCGTTAAATTTTTTGTAGCGTTCGAGGATCTTAGTGTTGGCTTCGTCGAATTTGGCATCCAAGTAATATTGGAATCCATCGGCAGAGACGTCTTGTTGGAGGGCATTTCGAGCTGCAGCAGAGACGTTGATCCGGTCCAGAAATCTGCTTTTGAAGTAGCTTGGTTCGTCTTCGTTTTTGAGGCCATCCAAGCCCACGTCCTGGTTGGTACGGGAGGTTTCCGAATTGTCAAATGCGGGAAGCAAAAACTGCTGCCTGGTCACTCTTCCCCATTCATTAGCGGTAGTTTCGGTGGCATCGCCATCTGCCGGGAGTCCATTTTCGAAGGAGTGGCTACCGTCCTTCATCAGGTCTTCGGAGATATCACCCAAGTTGATAAATAGCTTTCCGCCGGTGGTGTTATTTTGGTTAAACACCCCGTCCAGCACTTTTCCATTTTCCCCAGGGAGGAATGGATCCATCATCCAAAATTCGATGTACTCAATGTTGGTACGGTCAAAATCGACCTCAGTCGTAATCGCCCGGGTGACACCACCGTAGTTTAGTCGTGGATTAGGCAGCAATCCCGCCGTGGTCAGGTTGGGATTGTAGTTGTACATGCCTCGCTCGGACGGGAAGAAAGCCAGTTCGAAGAGTGGCTGGGGAACCAAGATCACCTCACGGTCCTGATTTTTGAAAATTTCTTGTGGAATCACGCGCCGAACGTAGTGGTTTCGTCGGTCTTGCGCATTGATGTTGGCGGGTACTCCAGGTCCGCCATCGCGGTAGAAAATGTTGTCGATATTGTACCAAGCGAGTCGTGCCCTGCGGTAGGCATTGCCCAGGTTGTCTTCGGTTTGGTTGCTGAGGTCAAAGCGGTTGTCTGCTGTTTTTGGTGTGGAAGCAAGTTTCCAGTTTTGGTTGGCTTGCGCACCGAGGAAAAAAGGCGTCACTGCGGCCTCAAAGTCATCGATATAGGAGGCGGCATCGCCGTTGACGGTGTTGGAGGTACCTGGAATGAGGTGGGCAAATTCCGCATTGAATTGGACCAAAGATTTTTCCTTGGTGTCTGTAAACGGCAGCGCGTCGGCGAGCTTGGTCAAGAAGCGTGATTCTGCATTGTAGTTTACATCTAGCCCCCAGAGGCTATTTCGGAGTGTTTCATTGCCAGTTGCGATACGTGAGACGTTTGGTCGCTCATTTAGGAAGAGAAAAGTACCGCCTAGGGTCAAGTTTTTGTTGGCCACGTAGTCGAGGCGCGTACCGAGTAGGCTTCGTGTTTGGAAGGAGACCAGGTCGGCTTTTTCAAAGCTCACGTTGATTTGCTTGCCAGATTGCAGGATGGCATCGTTGATGATTACTAGGCGGCCGACATTGTAGTCGATGGTAAAGTCCACGCCTTCGGTGAGTGGTATATTGCCGGCTTGTACGATGACTGATCCTGGAGCGATGTTGAGTCCGGGGAGTTGGATTTCGCTCGCGGAGCCGGCTGTGAGCCTTCCTTTGATGAAGAACTTGTTGAGGCGGGTGACTAGCTCGGCATCGGCCTGGGTGGTACGGTAGAGTGTGTCGTAGACGTATTTGTCACTGAGCACGGCTTCTTGTGGACTGAAGCGCTTAGCCAAGTTGGATCCGAAGGGCTCCAGCACGGGGAAGATCAACAAGCCTCTGTCGGAGAGCATGGTGATTCCTTCCACAAAGTCAAAGTTGCCGTCCGGTGCAGGGTCATTTTGCGGGTTGAGGTTGTCCAGTCCCGTCAAGCGGATGAGGGGGATGTCCTTGACCTTGTCGCCCTCGAGGAGAGATGGGTTGTCTAGTCCGGTACGGTCATCGCGGTAGATCACTTGCAGTTGAAAGCCGTCTCTCAGGATTTGGCTGGCGTTGAGGCTGTAGACGTTTTTCATCATCAGGTCCCAAGTGGGTACGCGGGTGTTGATGCGCGCGGGGCGAAGGAGCTTCAAAAAGATAAGCTCATCCTCACGTCGGGTTTGGTAGTCTTCGGTGAGTTCTCCCACTTTAAATACTTGGCCATTATAGGTGTATTCGTAGGAGACTGCAATTACTTCGTCGTTTTGTAGGCGGCGAAACAAGGAGATGAAGCCCAGTTGGCCGTTAAAGAAATACTCAGTCGGGTCGAGCTTTCTTGCGCCGTTGATTTGCTCGAAGTCCACTCCTTTTTTGAGGCCCAAATCTGTTTCCATGGCGCGGGCACCTGCGTCAAAAGGGCGGTAGGCTGGATTTCCGTTGATGCTGGCATAGAGCCGGTTGGCGGCGTTGCTTGCTGGACTTCCGGGGATGCCAGGGCCAACGGCTGAGTTGGTGGGGTTGCGGAGCACTTTTCCTTCACCGAGGTCCATGAAGGCTGCAAAATTCCGAAGGGTTTCGGTGTTGGTCGCGCGGTTCATCACGTATACTTCTACGCGGGTGATGTTGACACCTGAGGTGACCTGGGGGAGGCCCTTGAGCCAGCGCTCGTAATTTTCTCTAAAGAAGTGACTGAGGAAAAAGTGTCTATTCTCGTCGTATTTAGATCCTTGAATGTCGAAGGCCCGTCCCTGCCCGTTGGCGTCGATCACGAGGTTGTCCCGCCTACCGCGTTGGGTGGAGGCCACGGCCGTTACGTTGAGCTTCCCAAATTTCATTTCCGTTTTTACCCCAAACAGGTTTTGAGCACCTTGGATGAGGCGGTTTTGGATGGGCAAACTCACGTTGCCCAGCTCTATGGACTGGATGATGTCTTCTTCAAAGCCGTCGTATTCGAGCTTCAGCTGGTTTTGAAAATCAAAGGAGTTATTGGAGTCAAAGTTGGCGCCAATCTTCAGTTTTTGACCTAGGCTACCGTTGACGGCCATTTGTATTTGCTGCTGGAAATTAAAGTTTCCGTTTTTCTGCTGCCGGATGGGAATGGTTGGGTTGTCGATCCTTCGGAAAATTGCCCCAAAGTCTAGGTTGACATACCCTGTAGGGATGATGTTGATTGAGTCGCCACCAAAAATACGGTCAAAGGTAGGACTGACCGTAATGGGCGGGATGAGGTTTCGGCCTTCCACGGCACTTTCTCCATCGCTACCGCGGGCACGGGTTTTCCAATAGTCCTGTCTGACTTTATACTCTTGGATTTGGGTGAATTTGTCAAAATCAATTTCCTGCTCGTTGCCTAGTCTGCTGCTATCTAGCTGGTCGGTGACCGTGTAACGTAGTGTGGAGTCCATGAGCACTTCAACCTTCTGATCCACAGGGGAAGCAGGAAGGAAAGGCGAGCTTTGACGTAGGTAAGGATTGCGGTAGGGGTAGAGTGGGTTGGTCCGCATGTTTTGCCAAAGCAAAAAAGAGGGTGCCATCCGCCGTTGGTTAAGGGAATCAATTCGCGTTTTTGGCGCAGTCGATTGTTGGGCTTGGCTAGGTGCAATAGCTAAAAATACCAGGAGAACCAGGAGCAGGGCAGGGATGCAGGTTTTCTGCCACCTGTACGAAGTCGGTAACTCCTGAACGTTCAATTTGGCGCTAATTACGGTGTTTTTAAAGATGCCTTGATCAATTCTTCCAAGGAAAGATTGCCGCCGCTTTTTTTCAAGACAAGCGCCAGGTTTTTCTCCGCTACGGCTTTTGGGAATCCCAAGGTGATCAAGGCTTGTAACGCTTCTTCTCGGATTTTATTGCCTCCCTGTAAAAATCCAAGTGGGGCGGCAGTTTCACCCGTAGTCGACTTGCCTACTTTGTCTTTGAGTTCCAGAATAATACGCTGGGCTGTTTTGGTTCCAATTCCTTTGACCCCCTGGATGGTTGCCACATCACCGGAGAGGATGGCATGTTCTATTTCTTCCGAACTCAAGGAGGAGAGGATCATGAGTCCCGTGTTGGGGCCCACGCCATTGATGGAGATGAGTAGGAGGAATAGTCGCTTCTCGTGTGCCTCCTTGAAGCCGTACAGGGTATGTGCGTCTTCTTTGATGTGGAGGAAGGTGAGTAGGCGAAGTTGTTCTTCGTCCTTGATTTTGGAATAGGTTTGGAGGGAAATGTTCACATGGTAGCCAATCCCTCCCACGTCTAGGAGTACGTAGGTGGGGTCTTTGTGCGCCAGCTTGCCATTGAGGTAGTCGATCATAGGTTCATTTTGCTGGATTGTGCATCTACTACTGCGATGGCAACCATGTTGACGATTTCGCGGATGGAGCTACCCAGCTGCAGTACATGCACGGGCTTGTTCATTCCCAGAAGGATGGGACCGATGGCTTCAGCATTGCCAAGTTCAGACAGGAGTTTGTAGGCGATGTTGGAGGAGGCTAGATCTGGGAAGATGAGCGTGTTAACTTCTTTTCCTTTTTGAGACAGGATAGAGAAGGGATAGATTTCCTTTTGGATCTCCTGGTTGATGGCCACATTGGCCTGCATTTCTCCTTCGATGATCAGATCCGGGTATTTTTCCTTGGCTAGGGCCGTGGCCTTTGCCATTTTGGAGGGTATTTCTCCCTGTGCGGAGCCAAAGTTGGAGTAAGATAGGAGGGCAATGCGTGGGGTCATGTTAAAGAACTTCACAGCGGTGGCAGTGAGACCAATGATCTCTACCAGCTCCTCTGCGCTTGGGTTTACGTTAACCGTGGCATCGGCGAAGAAGTAAGGGCCTCTAGGGGTGTTCATGATGTACATGCCGGCTACGCGGTTGACACCTTTCTTAACTCCGATGGTCTGTAGGGAAGGAAGGATAGTCTTTGGGTAGTCGCGGGTTAGGCCCGAGATGAATGCGTCTGCCTCTCCGGTTTCCACCATGAGTGCACCGAAGTAGTTACGCTCTTTTACTAGTCTGTTGGCATCGATGTGCGTCATGCCTTTCCGCTGACGCTTGGCAGCTAGGATTTTGCCAAATTTTTGGTTGAGCTGTTCTTCTTCCAGGGGATCAAGTATGCTGACACCAGCTAGGTCAAGGGAATTTTCTTCAATTAAGGCAAGTATTTTTGCTCTGTTGCCTAGAAGAATGGGGATAGCGATTTTTTCATCGCGAATCAGCTGGGCAGCTTTTAGAATTTTCAGGTTGTCGGCTTCGCCAAACACCACCCGCTTGGGGTCTTTTTTGGCTCTGCCAATCACGATAGACATCAAGCGCTCGTCGATGCCGATACGCTTCTGGAGTTCTACCTCATAGGCATCCCAGTCTTTGATTTCTTTTTTGGCCACACCGGATTCTATGGCAGCCTTGGCTACGGCAGGCGCGATGGTGGTGATGAGTCTCGGGTCTACAGGCTTTGGAATGAGGTAAAAGCGACCGAAGCTGAGGTTATTTTCTCCGTAGGCTTTGTTAACGATTTCTGGTACGGGCTCTTTGGCAAGCTTGGCAATTGCTTTAGCTGCGGCGAGCTTCATGGCTTCGTTGATGACCGTGGCGCGCACGTCCAGGGCTCCTCTAAAGATGTAGGGAAAGCCGAGTACGTTGTTTACCTGGTTGGGGTGGTCGGAGCGACCTGTGGCCATGATTACATCTTCTCTAGCGGAGAGTGCAGTTTCGTAGGCAATTTCCGGATCTGGGTTGGCCAGGGCAAAGACGATTGGATTGGGTGCCATCACCTTGATTAGGTCCGCAGAAATAATATTTCCTGCCGATAGACCGAGAAATACGTCTGCGTTTGGCATGGCCTCGGCGATGGAATTCAGCTTTTTGGCTGTGGCAAACTCGCGATGGCTTTCGAGTAGGTCGGGCCTGTCGGTTCGGATGACACCATCCTTGTCACAGACGACGATATTTTCTCTTTTTGCGCCTAGGCTGAGGTAGAATTTCAGGCAGGAGATGGCTGCAGCACCCGCGCCGCTAACGACGATACGGATATCTTCGATTTTTTTCTCGACAAGCTCGAGTGCATTGAGCAGGGCTGCTCCTGTGATGATGGCCGTCCCGTGCTGGTCATCGTGCATGACCGGGATCTTCATCTCTTTCTTTAGGGTTTCCTCAATTTCAAAGCATTCGGGAGCCTTGATGTCCTCTAGGTTGATGCCTCCAAAGGTTGGCTCTAGGGATTTGATGATTTGGATGAGTTTTTTTGGATCCTTCTCGTTGATTTCGAGGTCAAAAACGTCAATGCCTGCAAATTTTTTGAAGAGGACTCCTTTGCCTTCCATGACAGGTTTGGACGCTTCTGGCCCGATATCTCCTAGGCCTAGTACTGCTGTACCGTTGGAAATTACAGCTACGAGGTTGCCTTTTGCGGTGTACTTGTAGACATTTTCTACGTCGGCGGCAATCTCCTTGCAGGGTTCGGCTACTCCTGGGGAGTAGGCTAGTGCGAGGTCAAGTTGGCTGGATACCGGCTTGGTGGGGATTACTTGTATTTTACCAGGGGAGCCCTGGCTATGGTAGTTGAGTGCGTCTTCTTTTCTTATTTTAATCGCCATATCTGGGGGAGTATGCTGGGTCTAGGTGCCTTTTGGGGCTGTCCAACTCACGTTGGTATTGAGCAATACTGCTTGGATTTCTCGGAGGGCATCGCGGTGAATCTCGTTGGGGAAGTACACAAATCCTTCCATGTAGTAGAGCTTTCCTTTTTTCTCGTCGATCATCAAGTAGCCGAGGTAAGTACCTCCCATGCTCATGTTGTTGGTCTTCCAAGTACCTCGAATTTCAACAGTAAAATTATCATTAATCACCATGTTTCGGAAAGCAGGTGGAATTTGTTTTTCACTGGTCATGAAAGACGCAGGGTCCTCAGGGTCTGCAAAAACGTGTTTTCCTACCACAGAATCTCGCAGTGCAAGGATGTTTTGCGGGAACGTTTGGTCCTCATTTTTGTAATCAGTTTCGTAAAAATAGAGGCTGATATCGGGACGCTTGTCGGTGGGGGAAGGCTGACGAAGCCAAAGAAATCCAGGTTCCGATTTAGCGATTTGATAGGAGATAGGAGGATTGATTTCGATGCCCAGGTTTTTTCTAGCATCGTTTTGTGCGGCTGCATTTTTACGGACCATGAGTGGCTTGGCCAGTCGCTCTCGCTCTCGTACTTCAATTAGGTTTTGCAGTTGGGCCCCATTTTTACGGAGGTTGGCGATAAGTTCCTGCTCGTTGTTGCCAAAGAGGTAAAGCACTTCCTGTCCTTTGGCATACTCGTCTACTTGCCGTAAGGAGTAGATGCTCGGGTCGGCTGCTGCCTTGGCTTTGGATTCGGGGGTAAACTGGGCGTTGATTACTTGGCTACCTCCTCGTTTGTCGTCAAAAGTGGTGACAAAGATCAAGTTGGTGTACATTTTGAGCATGCGC
>JBIIFN010000155.1:0-5153 GCA_044237325.1 Algoriphagus sp. | reverse complement strand
GAATGAGGAAGGTGACCCCATGCTACTCAATCCAGAAGTTAGCCCTGTGTCCCTTTTTGAAGTGTTTGAACGACAGCCCGACACCGAAGAGCTAAGAACTTCCGTAGGTAGGCATCCTGATCTGCAGCTCACAGATTTTGATTTGGCGAGTTTGGACGTGGATAAAAGGCTAAAAACCCAGGAATTACTACCTGTGGTAAAGTTGAAATATAACTTCCTAACCGAAACCTTGGCGGATGCTCAGCCTTCCCCTTTGTTTGAAAATAATTACAAATGGGGAGTTTCGGTGTACACTCCTTTATTTCTGCGAAAAACAAGGGGTGCATTGGGTCAAACGAAAGCCAAAATAGAAATCAAGCAGTCAGGCCGGGACCTCAAGGAACAGCAGCTACGAACCAAATTGGAGACGGAGTTGAACGCCTGGAATCTATTGAACCTACAAGTGCGGACGATCACCGAAAATGTAAACAGTTTAGAGGCACTCCTTACGGGTGAAATGCGAAGGTTTGAAATCGGTGAAAGCAGTTTGTTTTTGGTCAATGCTCGTGAAGTGGCAGTATTTGATTCTCGGGTGACCTTGAATGAGTTGGCGGCCAAACTAAGAACCACCTATGCCAAGGCCCGATTTGCTGCTGGTCTAGGCTTTGTCGAAAACTAATGATCTTGTAGGGCAAATAGTCCCATTTATTGCTTTGCTTACTTTCCCATCTTGGCTACCTAAAAAAGCTGAGATGGGTTTTTTGGTTAAAAGAAGGAGGGAATCCGCTTTAGTGTTGCGCTAAATTTGCTTGTCCTTCAGGTAGGATAGTCCGTTTACCTGATTAATTTTTTTAAAGCGGATTACGTCAATTTTGGTTGAGGCCTACTTCTTTCCCTACTTTTCCGTCCAAATAAACTCCTTTGTTTAGGGTACCAATCATCGGTTTTATTCCTTATTTTGGTCTCCTCAGTTAAAATTTTATCCCTCCATGAAGAAAATTATCACCCTTGGTGAAGTCATGATGCGGCTTTCTCCTCCTGGAAACCAGCGATTTTTTCAAGCTGATTCGTTTGGTGTTGAGTTTGGTGGATCGGAAGCAAATGTTGCTGCTGCCTTGGCCTATTGGGGTTTGGAGGCAGCTCATGTCACGGCTTTTCCGGACCAAGAATTGGGCTGGGCTGCAGCAGGAAAACTAAAGAAACTAGGCATTGATACCCGCCACATCTCTTTTTTGCCCGGAAGAATGGGTATTTACTTTTTGGAGCAGGGTGCCATGCAACGGAGTTCACAGGTTATTTATGATCGGGCAAACTCTACTTTTGCTTCTTTTGATGGGGCTAACCTAGACTGGGATCAGCTATTTGATGGAGTTTCTTGCCTGCATTGGTCAGGAATCACACCCGCGCTTTCTCAATCCTGCGCTGATCTGACTCTTAGCGCATTGGAAAAGGCCAATGAAAAGGGAATTCTTGTTTGCGGTGATTTGAACTACAGGAGTAATTTGTGGCAGTATGGCAAAGCACCCCATGAGGTGATGCCGGAATTGATGGAACTTAGCCAGGTAATGATTGCAGGTACACGAGACTTCAAGCAATGCCTAGACGAGGACTTTAAAAATTTCCTGGAGGTCAAGCGCATGGCATTTGACCGCTTTCCTAAACTAACCTACCTAGCGAAGACCGATCGTAGTGGCGATAATGCCTCGGAAAATACGCTTACAGCCGTTCTTCATGCTAGGAAGAAGTCTTTTTCTTCTAAAACGTACGAACTCACTCATATTGTCGATCGGGTAGGTTCGGGCGATGCTTTTGCCGGAGGCTTGATTTATGGCTTACTGCACCTCAAACCTAAAGACGCTATAGAATTTGCTATGGCTGCAGGCGTGTTGAAACACAGTGTTCCTGGGGATGTCTTACTCTGCACATTGCAAGAAGTGTTTGATCTTGTTGCAGGCCAAGGAGGGAAAATAAAAAGATGATGAGAAATCCAAGTCCCTTTATCCAGCGCATGCATGCTGGGGGTGTTTTGCCCATCTTTTTTCATCCCGATGAGCAGGTTTGTTTGAACCTGTTGTCAGCCGCTTTTGCAGGAGGGGTACGGGTCATTGAGCTGGTCAACAGGGGCAAGGAAGCCCAGTTTATTTTCCCAAAAATGAAAGAGGCAGTTAGCCGTATGCCCGGGATGTATCTGGGAGTTGGTACGATTTATCGTCCTCTTGAGGCCGAGTTGTTTGCTGACCTTGGTGCTGAATTTATTGTTTCTCCTGTGATGAACCCTGCTCTAGGAGAGTATTGTGCGAAGGTGGGTTTGCCCTGGGTACCTGGCTGTGGCACGGTGTCTGAGGTGTTTTTTGCACAGGAGTTGGGCGCGGAGTTGGTCAAGTTGTATCCGGCCAACCTGCTTACGCCCGCTTTTATCGCTGCGGTACATGCGGTGTTGCCCACCATCGAGCTGATGCCTTCAGGCGGAGTGGAGCCAACGGTAGAAAGTATCAAAAGTTGGTTGGATGCAGGCGCCTGCTGCTTGGGTATGGGTTCCCAGTTGTTTCGTAAGGAAGCAATAGCGGCTGGAGACTTTGCTCAAATTCAAGAAACGATCGAACAGGTGATGGCTCTTATGGCCTCCATTAGACCCCCAGTAGCCCCGTGATCCTACTTCGTAACCTTTTGCTGTCGTTGGTATGCGTCCTGTTTTTGGACGGATGTCAACTGGACTCACGTGTAAAAATCATTAAAATGGGGCACGGGCAGGTGGTGTCGCATCCGGTGCATCAGGCCATGGTATTTTTGGGCATGCGATTAGAAGAAAAATCTGGTGGAACGATCAAAGTAAAGGTTTATCCCAACCAGCAGCTGGGTACCGAACGGGAGCTGCTTGAGTTGTTACAGATTGGAAGCTTGGGGATGACCAAGGTGTCTACGGCCTCCCTAGAGGCCTTTTCTCCCGAAATAAGCGTGCTTGGGCTACCTTTCCTGTTTCGGGACGATGCGCACATTGCTCAGGTGCTGCAAGGTCAAATTGGCAAAGAACTTTTGCTCAGCGCTGAAAAATACTGGTTGCGGGGCTTGTGCTTTTACGATGCTGGGAAACGAAGTTTTTACAGCAAGACCAAGCCTATCGAGAGCCCTGCAGACCTGAAAGGATTGAAGATCCGGGTAATGGAATCCAAGTCAGCAATCAACATGATTCGCGGCATGGGAGGATCTCCCACGCCGGTATCCTATGGAGAACTCTATACAGCCTTGCAGCAGGGCATCGTAGATGCGGCAGAGAACAATCCCCCCAGCTTTTACAACTCCAGACATTACGAGGTATGTAAGTTTTATTCTATTGATGAGCATACCGCCATTCCCGACATGGTGCTGATCAGTACGAAAGTTTGGGCATCCCTAAGTGCTGAAGAGCAGCGATGGATACAAGAGGCGGCGGATGAGTCTGCCCTTTACCAGGCCGAACTTTGGAAAAAGTCAGTAGAAGAGTCCCTCCGAGAAGTTCAGAAGGCCGGTGTGCGGATTAGCTACCCGTCCAAAGACCTGTTTTTGTCCCAGTCTGCATCGGTGTATGCTTTGGTAACACAGGAGCGGCCACAGTTGGCACCCTTAATTCAGCGAATTCAACAAACGAAGCCATGACCCTAAAAGCTGTATTGGATCAACTAATCAAAACCTTCATTGCCCTGTTGATGGGATTGATGGTGCTCAATGTGACTTGGCAGGTGTTTTCGCGCTATGTATTGGGAGATCCCAGTTCCTTCACCGACGAGCTCTCTCGCTATAGCATGATTTGGCTGGGCTTGTTGGGAGCCGCTTACGTTTCGGGCAAGCAAGGGCATTTGGCTATTGACCTATTGGTGCAGCGCCTAAAGGGTAAGCAGCTTCTTTATCTTCAGCTTTTTGGGCACGGGATGGTAATCTTCTTTGCGGCGGTGGTGATGGTTTGGGGAGGAGGCAACTTGGTTTACATCAGTCAGTTGCTCCAACAGAAGTCGGCCACGCTGCAGGTACCCCTCGCTTGGGTGTATGGCATGTTGCCTGTTTCGGGGTTATTGGTGGTGTATTACCATAGTTTTCATGTGTTGCACTTGATCAAAAAAACGAACTAGTCATGGAGTGGATGTCCATCTTGATCTTGGTATTCAGTTTTGTGGCCTTGCTTGTGCTCGGGGTGCCCGTGGCTTGGAGTTTAGGCTTGTCTAGCTTTTTCACCATGTTGGTGACGGTTGCCGCTTTGCCATCGGCGACCACCATTGCACAGCGTATGGCAACAGGCTTGGATAGTTTCTCGCTTTTAGCCATTCCTTTTTTCGTTTTGGCAGGGGAGATCATGAATAAGGGAGGGATAGCCAATCGCCTGATAGATTTTGCCAAGGGCCTCACGGGGAAGTTGCCCGGCGGACTTTTGTATGTCAACGTGATTGCGGCCATGCTTTTTGGTGCCATTGCAGGCTCTGCAGCAGCGGCAGCTTCGGCACTCGGAAGTATTTTGGGCAAGCGAATGGACGAAGAGGGCTACCCTAAAACCCTCGGTGTAGCAGTCAACATTACCTCTTCCACCACGGGATTGATTATTCCCCCCTCTAATGTGCTCATCATTTATTCTTTGGCCAGTGGGGGAGTGTCTATTGCGGCACTTTTTGTTGCTGGGTACTTACCAGGCATCTTGTTGGGGGTAGTTTTGATGGGGTGTGCGGCTATCTACATCAAAAAGAACAACCTTGCTCCTGGCGAGGCGGTGAGCTTAAGTTACCTAGGAAAATCATTTTGGAGGGCCCTACCAAGCCTTTTTCTGCTGTTTCTAGTTATTGGAGGGATTGTCGCTGGGGTGTTTACGGCGACCGAGGCTTCCGCCATTGCGGTGGTGTATACGTTGGTACTCTCCTTTGCCTATCGGGAACTAAAACTTTCAGAATTGACAGGTATTTTGGTGCGGTCCTCAGAAACCACAGCTGTGGTGCTCTTGCTTATTGGCACCTCCATGAGTATGTCCTGGGTGATGTCTTCGGAGGATATTCCCCAATTGATTAGTGAGTTTATGCTTGGCCTTAGTGACAATAAGTGGGTGATTTTGCTTGTAATTAACCTCATCCTTCTTTTTGTCGGCACCTTCATGGACATCACACCAGCGGTATTAATTTTTACCCCCATCTTTCTACCTGTCGTAACTAAGGTAGGAG
>JBIIFN010000030.1:0-17941 GCA_044237325.1 Algoriphagus sp. | reverse complement strand
CGGGAAAGGAAGTACCAGCAGCAAGTTCAACTAGATTGGCCTCCGTAATGACTTCTTTTTGGTACTGGGAAATTTCCTCCCTTTTCCCATCTGCATGTAAAAAAATCAAGCCCTCAGGAGGATAGGCGTTCTTCAAAAAAGTACCAGAACTTCGGTACGATAAAGAAAAGGATTCGTTAGGCTTCAAGGAAGGCGTCTCCCCTTCCCATACAAAGAAATCGCCTTGCAGGTGCTTCAAACTAAGTTTCGGGCCCAAGGACTGGCTCCGAATGGAAATGAAAATGGTATTGAAATACAACTTCCATCCTGCATCCAGCGTCCCGGCACCACGATTGGTCAGCGTGAGGGTTGCCGTATGCTGCTGAGGAGCAGTGATTTTATTCTCTTCCAAACTCCAAGAAGCATGCACTTGAGCCCATCCCTTTGGAAGTAGGAAACCTATAAAAAGGGCGCAAAAAAAGACGAGGCGGAGGAAAAAGTGGTTCATAGTAAAGCTTCTAGTTGTGGTGACTGAATAAATTTAAGGGGAGTTATTTTTATAAGCATCTAATTTTAAATAAATTAATCAGCGAAAGATTAACCACCTAGTACAACCCAAACGTAACCCATGCGCATAGATCAACAGGCCAACACCTTAAACGGACGTTACTTGGCTTTAGACGTTTTGAGGGGCATGACTTTGGCCTTCATGGTCATTGTAAATACCCCAGGAGATTGGAGCACACTCTATGCTCCCCTCGCTCATGCCGACTGGCATGGATTTACCCCTACCGATCTGGTATTTCCCACCTTTCTTTTTGTGGTAGGAAACGCGATGAGTTTTGCTCTCAAAAAGATGCAGGACATGCGGCCTGCAGATTTTTATAAAAAAGTAGGTACCCGCACAGCCCTCATTTTTGCTATTGGTTGGCTGCTAAATGCTTTTCCTTTCTTTGAACCCAATGAAGCCGGGCAACTTGCTTTCATCGATTTGTCCGAAGTACGATTGCTGGGCGTATTGCAGCGCATTGCTCTCTCCTATTTTGGAGCTGCACTTCTCTTGTATTGGGGAGGAATCAGACTAGGCTGGATCTTTAGCATTGCCTCCCTTGTCCTTTATTGGCCTATTCTCTACTACTTCGGAACTGCGGGAGATCCGTATAGCCTAGAAGGCAACGCGGCACTTCATCTAGACCTGGCAATCATTGGCGAAAAGCGCATGTATATGGGAGAAGGCATTCCCTTTGACCCAGAAGGTATCCTGAGTACGCTCACCTCCATTGTCAATGTGATTGGAGGTTATATGGCGGGCAAATTCATCCAGAAAACGGGCAATACTGTGCCTGCCATACGCATGCTATTGGTAGTGGGCGTTATACTAATTGCGTTGAGTTATGCCTGGGACTTGGTTTTTCCCATCAACAAGAAAATCTGGACTAGCCCCTACGTACTGCTAACCGTTGGATGGGATTTGGTATTGCTATCGCTTTTGATTTTTGTAATTGAAATACAGAGAGTAAGCTCCTGGACCTACTTCTTTCAAGCCTTTGGCCGCAACCCACTGATCTTGTATGTATGTGCAGGCATTGTTATCGCACTCATCTCCTTCATTCCTGTTGGCGATAGCAACTTGCAAGATGTGATCTACACAAAAGGATTTACCAGTTGGTTGGAACCTAAAAATGCCTCCTTCCTGTTTGCAATTACTTACATGCTCCTGATTTGGAGCATCGGATTCCTAATGGATAAAAAGAAAATCTACATCAGGGTATAAGTACTTTTGAAACAAAAAAATGGCAGCAAGAAATCCTTGCTGCCATTTTTTGTTTGTACGCCAACGGGTTTTACTCAAAGATAGCCTTTGGTGATGCGTTGGATGTATTTGCCCACAATGTCAAACTCTAAGTTGACGATATCTCCTGCTTTCAATTGATGAAAGTTGGTAAAGGCGTAAGTGTAGGGAATGATGGCCACAGAAAAGGAGCCTGGCGCAGAATTAAAACAGGTCAGGCTGGTTCCATTCATGGTGATGGAGCCTTTTTCCACGGTCACATTTCCCAAAGCAGCATCGAAACTCACATCTACTAGCCAAGAGCCATCCTGATCTGCGATTCGCTGAATCGTCCCAATCTGATCCACATGACCTTGTACAATATGCCCATCAAATCGTCCATTTGCTGACATGCAACGCTCTAGGTTTACTTTTTTACCCACTTGCCAAGTGGACAAATTGGTCTTCTGCAAGGTTTCAGCAATCGCTGTCACCCGATATCCCTCTGGACTGACTTCAACTACCGTGAGACAGACGCCATCGTGGGCGAGTGACTGGTCAACTTTCAGTTCAGCAGCCAGAGGAGAGGAAAAGTAAAAGTGGTAATTGCTTCCCTCGGGACGAACACGCGTCAAGGTGCCCACAGCTTCAATAATTCCGGTAAACATGATCCTGCTTAATTAATTTTTGTCTTGCAAAAAGGTGAAAATTGCCTTTTCGGATTCAAAGTACGGCAATTAATCAATTATCTTCGAGGGCTCAAGTCCAAAATTCATGCTCAAGTTAGAAGATACCTACTTACACAAAGGAAAGCGAAAGGCGCTGGTAGCCGAACTTCGCAAAAAGGGGATCCAAAACGAAGCAGTACTGGAGGCAATCAATACGCTACCCCGCCACTTTTTTTTTGATACAGCCCTTATTTCGCATGCCTACGAAGACAAGGCTTTTCCGATTGGAGAAGGGCAAACCATCTCCCAGCCCTATACCGTCGCTTTCCAATCTTCCTTATTGGCAATCAGCCCTGGAGACAAAATCTTGGAAATCGGTACGGGTTCGGGCTACCAAGCTAGCATCCTACACCTGCTAGGTGCTCAGGTGGTGAGTATTGAGTACCAACAAAAATTGTTTGACCACACCCGCCGTTTTTTAGAGCGCTTGGGCATACAGTTACAGCTCTTCTACGGTGATGGCACAGGTGGAGTCCCCGCCCTGGCTCCCTACGACAAAATCATCGTTACCGCAGGTGCTCCTGTGGTGCCCGAAGCATTGATCCAGCAACTCAAAATTGGCGGCATCTTGGTCATCCCCGTTGGCGATCGGAGCAAACAGTCCATGGTCAAAATCACCAAAACATCAGCTACGAAAATTCAAAAAGAAGAATTTGAAGGCTTTGCTTTCGTTCCCCTCCTAGGAAAAGAGGGCTGGGATAAGTAACCTCGAGAATACCATATTTATTCAAGCTGTTTCAAAATTAAATTTGGATTAGGTTATTTTTCATCAAGTAAACAAACTATTCTTCTTAGTTTTGATCAAAATATAGCACCTATGCCCGTTCAAAAATATGCCAAGGACTCTGTCACCATCATGACAGAAATGGTTCTTCCCAACGATACCAATACGCTCAACAACCTCATGGGAGGTAGACTCATGCACTGGATGGATGTGGTAGCAGCCATCGCTGCGCAAAAACACTCCAACCGTATAGTAGTCACCGCCTCTGCTGATAGCATTTCTTTCAAGCAGCCTATCAACTTGGGCAACGTCGTTACGCTACGCTCCCAAGTGACGCGCGCATTCAACTCTTCCATGGAGGTTTTTATCGAGGTGACAGCAGAGGATATCCCGTCTAGCAAGAAAATAATGACCCACCGGGCCTTCTTTACTTTTGTGGCCGTAGATCAAAACGGGAAGCCTATCGAAGTTCCGGAATTGATTACCGAAACACCGGAAGAACAGGAACTCTATGAAGGGGCATTGAGAAGACGGCAGCTACGCCTGGTACTCGCACAGCGCATGAAGCCAGAAGACGCAGTGGAGCTGCGCTCAATCTTCAATTTAGGAGAAAAATAAGCTAGCCGAAGGAGTTACCTCCTTCGGCTTTTTTAATCCTCTTGAGCCAAGGAATGGATGACCGCCTCCGCCGCAGTTCTGCCAGAGGTCATGGCCGCATTGATTGAACCGTTGAGCAGGTAGTCCCCCGCTAAAAACACCTGATCCAATACTTTACATTCTGTGGCCTCCATGCTGTAGCGTAGGTCATCTACTTGCGGCAGGGCATGGGAAATACGATAAGTCTTGAGGTGCTTAAACTGCCCGGACTTTACCCCCGAGATGGTTTCTAGTTCCGCCAAAACCGCTTTGATCAATTCCTTCTCCCCAAGGTCTGACTCTAGTACTGTCACCGAGAGTAGTGATTTTCCCGAAGGGGCGTATTCTTTGGAGACATCGTCTAGGAATACCAAGTTATTGATCAAGTGCTTACCTGCCAGCAAACCAATCATGGGGCGGCCAATAAAGGATTTTTGCGCAGCAAAATACAAGTTGATCACCTGCCGTGGGGCAGCAAATTGTCCTTCCAACTGCTTCATTAGCCGGTCTGGCTGCACGGCAACAATAACGCGGTCTGCCTCCAGGACGCTGCCATCGGCGAGCACCACCTTGTTTCCTTCCACGGCAGCTACAGGTGTATTCAAAAGCAACGTAGTCCGTGTGAGTTGTCTTTTGATCATTTCAGGAATCTCTCCCATCCCCTTCGCAGGCACGGCAGCGTTTCCTTGAGAAAACATTTTGAAGACAAACTCAAACATGCGTGAACTCGTCTCCAAGTTTTTCTCCAAGAAAATGCCTCGGAAAAAAGGAGTGAAAAAATTGGTGATGATAGCCTCAGAAAAGCCGTAATCAGTCAGATACTGCAGTGTTGTGACAGAAGGTTCGGCAAATATCTCCTCGACGGATTTTTTCTTTAGTGTTTGAGTAAGCGTGAAGATTTTGATTTTGTCTAGGAAGCTACCTACGCGAGAGATGGCCATACCAACCAGCTTGAGTGGATTTCTCAGCGGATCTGTGATGAGGTAGGAAATCTTTCCTTCAAAAATAACCGCTCCCGGATCAAAATTTTTGAGTTGCAAGGCCTGAAAATCCAAATACCTTGCCGCTTCTGGATAGGCCGTATTGAGTACTTGAAAGCCCCGATCTAGCCTAAATCCCTCCACCTCATCCGTTCGCATCCTACCCCCTACACCATCAGCCGCTTCCAAGAGGAAAGGCGAAAATCCTGCTTTTTCGAGTTCTAGCGCAGCAATAAGCCCCGAAAGGCCTGCACCAACGATGTAAATCTTCTTTTCACTCATGGCTAGGTGTACTAAGTCTAAGGTCTCTGTTTCCGGTTGCCGTACTCAAGGGCAAGGCTTTAGTTGAACTAACCCCGCCGTCACAAAAGAGTTTACAAAGGAGGTACTAAAAAAGTTTTTATAAATGGTCATCGATTCCCGTGATCCTTGTCGTAAACTCGCACCAAAGCGCTTCCCCATGAAAAAATTTCTACTCCTTTCTTTGGTTCTCTGCATTAGCCTTGTAACCGCACAAGCACAAACCTACTTCCCTGAGCCTGGCAACTGGGCGAGTAAAGCCCCAAAGGACCTGGGGATCGATCCGAACAAACTCCAGGAAGCCCTCCGCTTTGCGGAAGCAAAAGAGAGCACAGAAAACCCAAATCTGAAAATCGCTCATTACGAAAGTGCCTTTGGTAGGGAGCCCTTCGGCTATCCGGTAGGTCCCATAAAGCAGCGAGGTTCCGCTACTGGCTTGATCATCTACAAGGGCTATGTCGTGGGGCAATGGGGCGACCCAGCACGAGTGGATTTGACCTTTAGTGTGGCCAAAAGCTTTCTTTCCACCACCGCAGGCTTGGCTGTGGAAGCAGGTTTGATTCGCTCTGTTCAAGATCAGGTTCATCCCTACATGGCACCCATCTATCCTTACGACCCCTTGCGCTTGGCGGTCAACAAAGCGGATCACCTGGACCAAGAGGATGTTTTTAACCTATTTGATACGCCTCACAACCAAAAAATCACTTGGGATAACTTGCTGCGGCAGACCTCGGATTGGGAAGGAACACTTTGGGGCAAGCCAGATTGGGGAGACCGCCCTGCAGAGGGAGTAAAACAAAAAAGAACCCGCGATCAACGCGAACCAGGTAGCAGTTACGAATACAACGATACACGGGTTAATGTGCTCGCACTAGCCCTACTCAACGTGTGGAGAAAGCCTCTCCCGCAAGTCTTAAAAGAAAAAATCATGGACCCCATCGGCGCAAGCCCGACCTGGAGATGGACTGGATACGAAAACTCTTACGTCGTCCTCGATGGACAAATCATCCAATCCGTCAGTGGTGGCTCGCATTGGGGCGGTGGCATGATGCTTTCTGCATGGGATCAAGCCCGTTTTGGCTACCTCACCCTTCGCAATGGAAACTGGAATGGAAAGCAACTCATTCCGCGCTCTTGGATTGACCTTTCCAAAACCCCTACGCCTGTGCAGCCCGATTATGGGTTTATGAATTACTACCTCAACTTGGAACAAAAACAGATTCCTGCTGCTCCAAAATCTGCTTTTCTTCACCTCGGCGCAGGTTCTAACATCATCTATGTAGACCCCGAAAACGACTTGTTAGTCGTGGCTCGATGGATCCCCAATGCAGATAAGGCCGAGTTGATTCGTCTGATTTTAGCGAGTTTACCTACCCGCTAAATCTTAAAGTACGCGGTTGGAGATCCTGGGCTGCAGGTACTTTACCTGCTCTTCGGCGCTCAATATGGTATAGCCCAATGCTGCAGGTGAAGGACCTATCCACCTGCTTTCTCTCCCAGCTATCGTCACAGTGCCCGCCTGCGGATCAATGGTCAACAAGGCAAAAAGTACCTCAGCATAAGGGCAAGTCAAAGCCAAGGAAGGATGTTGAGCATGTACTGATGGAGCTAAACTCTGGTGGGCAAGTTGCGCTCCCACCCAGTAGTAAGAGGCCGAATTGAGGTGCAGGTAGCGCACCCCTCCCACAACGAGCTGCTGATCCACATGAGCATGGCCGTTGATGGCCAACAAAATTTTTGAGGCAAACCTACTGAGCAAGGCTTGCATTTCGGCGGCATTGTCTACCGTATAAATGCCAGCAAGCGGCTGGTGAGAAACCACCAAAACTGGCTCTTTGGCAGCCTCCAACTCCCCGGCCAACCACGCTTGCTGCTGCTTGCCTATATAAGAGGCATAGCCAGATCCAGCTTTTGGTGAGCCAACTTCGTTCCCATCCAATACCAGAACCCGAATGCCTTGAACCGAGCGCGCATAATACCGTGCTGGCATACCGTAGGACTGAATGACCTGTTGTGCAGTATAGCCCTCGTCTAGGTCATGGTTGCCCAGCACATGGAATACCTGGTCATTGGCTTTATTGAACTCGTCTATAAAAGCCTGGTTTTCAGACTTCGGAATAGCAAAATCGCCAAGTTGGATCAGGGCATGAGGGCTATGAGTCTCCATTTCCGTCAAAAACGTTTGAAGGCGAAGGTCTGCATCATGGATGATGTCTTTGTGCAAATCGCTGATTACTCCAAATCGGACCGGTGCTGCGTTGGTTGCAAAAAGCGAAAGAATGGAAGGAGGAACTAAAAAAGAAAAAGCAGTTAGCACCGAGGATTTCAAAAACCTTCTGCGGTCAAGGGGTGCAGCTAGAGGAGAATTAGTTTTTTTCATGGTAGGCTGACGTTAACTACTGAAGTTTCCGGTACAAAATGAGTGCAGAGACCATGCCCAACTCGGGATGGCGGTAGGCCTCAGGAATCTCGCCAATGACTTTGAAGCCTAATTTGGTCCAAAGGACTACGGCCCGCTTGTTGGTTTGGATGACAAAGTTGAATTGCATCGCCAAAAAACCTCGTTCTTTCGCCTCTTCCAGTGCACGGCATCCCATCCAGGTACCAATGCCTTGCCCTTCTGCTTTTTGGGACACCACAAATCCTGCATTGCAAACATGGTCTCCGAAGCCTTCTTGATTGGCTTTGAGGTAATATGATCCCACCAGAAGACCATCACACTCGACCAGAAAGGTGGTTTTGTCCTTACCCATCCAATAGGCCAGCAGGACTTCTTTGGGCGTATCTATTGCAAAAACATAAGTGCCTCCCTGACGAAATACCGGCTCGAGAAGCTCCCACAAGGCACCTTCATCGGCAGGGGTAGCAAGGCGGCAGCTAAGCGGTGTTGTCATGGGCGAAGGTTTACGAACGTATTCTTTTGGCTGTACTGCCCAGCTTACCGGTGGTGGTTTGCGCTGCGCAAAAAGTTTCAGACCAAAAATTGTTACTATTTTTCAATATTCCCCATCTTGGCGCATCAATTTTACCTGCGTATTTGCGAAGGCGCGCTAGCTACCCGTAAAGAAACCCCTTCACCGAACACCACATCTATGTCCACAGCCTCCTATACGAAAGTTACTGGCCTAATCATGGCCCTTTCTTCCGCTATTTTTTGGGGCATTTCTGGGACCTGTGCCCAGTTTCTATTTCAAAACAAAGGCATTGATCCTGCTTGGCTAGTTACCTGGCGCATGTTGCTTGCAGGCACACTACTAGTGCTTTATTCTGTGATTAAGGAAAAAAAGGAAGCGTTTGCCATCTGGAAAAATCCTGCAACAGTGGGAAAGCTACTGCTCTTTGGCCTCCTTGGGATGGTAGCGGTGCAATACACTTACTTCTACAGCATCTCCCTTTCCAATGCAGCGACAGCCACCATCCTACAGTACATTGGACCCGTGTTTGTCCTTGCCTTTTATGCGCTCAAACACAGGACTTGGCCTCGCATGGCAGAGTATGGAGCGCTGGTGCTGGCTTTGGTAGGCACTTTTCTTTTGGTTACCCACGGCTCCACGGAACAGCTGGTCATCAGCAATGACGCACTGCTCTGGGGCATACTTTCCGCGCTAGCTCTTGCCTTTTACACCATACAGCCCGTAGGCTTGTTGCGCAGTTTTTCGCCTGCGGCAATTACCGGATGGGGCATGCTTACAGGAGGTATTTTCTTCTCCATGTTTACGCAGCCCTGGAGCATCTCGGGAATCTGGGACATGGAAACTTGGCTTGCATTCAGCTATATCGTGCTGTTTGGAACGGTGCTCGCCTTTTATTTTTTCCTTACCTCCGTATCCAGGATTGGGGCCACCTTTGCCAGTTTACTCTGTAGCGTAGAGCCGCTAGCAGCCACCTTAACAGCAGTAGTTTGGCTAGGCGTGTCCTTTACAGGCTACGACTGGGTGGGCACAGGCTTGATTTTGGGTACCGTTGCCCTACTTACCCTCGCCAAAGAGCAAGCCAAAGGAGGATCCTAAGGACCTGTTAGATCCTTGCCTGATAGGTATAGAGTTCGAAGTACCTGCCTTTCTTAGCCAGCAACTCTTCGTGCTTGCCACGCTCCACGATTTGCCCCTGCTCGATCACCAAAATCTGATCTGCCTGCCGAATGGTACTCAACCTGTGGGCGATGACAAAGGTCGTTCTTCCCTGCATGAGCTCTTTCAAGGAGGCCTGGATGAGTGTTTCCGACTCGGTATCCAAATTGGAGGTAGCCTCATCCAAAATGAGAATTCTTGGATCGGCCAAGATCGCACGAGCAATAGCGATACGCTGCCGCTGACCGCCGGAAAGCTTCACCCCACGCTCACCAATTAAGGTGTCCAAGCCTTGTTCAAAGCGATCAGTAAACTCGTGTACGTGAGCTGCTTTGACCGCCTGCTCTAGCCGTTGTGCACTTGCATCGGGTCTTGGGAAAAGGATATTCTCTCGGATTGTGCCCTCAAACAAGAAGTCGTCCTGGAGCACCACGCCCAACTGAGACCGAAAAGAGTCCAGCGTGACCGTTTGCAGGTCGTGACCATCCAAGTAGATGACCCCAGCATCTGGGTTTAAAAAGGTAGCTGCCAATCCTGCCAAGGTAGTTTTTCCTGAGCCGGAGGTACCTACTAAGGCGGTAACTGAGCCTGCTGGCGCCTCAAAGCTGATCCCTTTGACCACGTCCTTGCCCGACTCGTAGGCAAAGGAAACCTGATCAAAGCGAATGTCCCCGTGTATTTTGGGTAGGGCCACAACCCGTTTCTGATCGTCAGCCTCTAAAGGCATGTTCATGATCTCTTCCGTGCGGTCCAATCCTGCAAAAGCCTCCGTGAGCTGGCTACCGATATTGGACATTTGAACAATTGGCGCAATCAAGAAGCCCAGGTACAAGGTAAAGGCGAGAAAATCACCAAAGGTCATTTGACCTTCCATGATGAGGTAGCCGCCCATTCCCATGATGCCTGCAGAGGCGAGTCCCAACAGCAGAGCGCCTGCAGAGGTGACAAAACTTGTTGCCGTCAAACTGGCCTTGACATTGAGGAAAAGTTCTTCCACCCCTTTTTCGAAGGATTTGATCTCCTGGCCCTCCGCATTGAAGCCTTTGATCACGCGGATACCGCCCAAGGTCTCTGTGAGCCTGCCCGTCACTTGCGCATTGATCTTTCCTCGCTCACGAAAAATCGGCCTGATTTTGCCGAAGGCTTTCAAAGAAACTAGTCCAAAAATGAGTACTGGTAGTAGTACGGCTAAGGTCATCAGCGGACTGATTGAAATCAATAAAGCTAGGGATACCACGGCGGCAAGTGCACCGCCAATCATTTGGGCGAAGCCCGTGCCCACCAAATTCCGTACGCCCTCTACGTCGGACATGATTCTGGAAACAAGCTCCCCTGTTTTTGAATTATCAAAAAACCGAATAGGCAGCTTGATAATGTGCTGCTGCACCTTGGATCGGAGTTTGGAAATCAGCAGCTGCGCCTCCACGCTGAGGATCTGGGTGAGGGAATAGGACGTGATGGACTGGACTACGATGGCTAGCACCACGACCACGATGAGCCATTTGAGTTGACCAAGGTCATTGCTTGGAATCACCTCATCAATCAAAAACTTGGTCGCACCAGGTAAAATAAGCCCAGAGAGCCTGCTGATAATGATCAGGATTAGGCCGATAAAGAGCTGCTTTCTTCTTGGCCAGATGATGGTAGCAAACACCTGTCGGGTAGTTACTTTACGTTCCTTTTTTGACGTCATGGATGGGGTGGTTAGTAATAAAAAAAAGCCTGCTTCGTAAAACAGGCTTTCAATGAAGTGATGGAGTGCTTAGTTAGACTTGGTCAACACGTTGGAGATCAAGGATACTTTTTCGATCGGCTCGGTGGCGTTGGAATAGATGCGCACTACTGAATTTTGCTTACCTACTTTTCCTGTGGAATTGAAGGAAACTTTGATCTCCGCAGATTTTCCTGGAGCGACAGGCTCTTTTGGCCAGCTAGGAACAGTACATCCACAGGTTGCTGCTACGTTAGAGATGATCAATGGCTGCTTGCCACTGTTGGTCAGCACAAAGGTGTGCTCCACTATTTTTCCTTGTGTAATATCTCCAAAGTCAATGGAGTTTTGCTTGAACGTGATGACGGCACCTGCCTCTTGCGCTTTTGCTTGAAAAACCAAGGCGAGGGTAAATAGGCTGAATAGAAGGGCTAATTTTTTCATAGGAGTCTAGTTTAATAGTCAAAGATTCAAATTTTGCACAAGTCCACAAAATAACACGAGAGAAATGAAATAAATTCCCTGGATGCAGACCAAAAAATGAGCCACTTTTTTTTCAGATAACAAATAGCAAGTAGACCATGGACATATAGCCAAGGCGGGCTATTCATCTTCCTCTTCGGTCACTAGCCCCTTTACAAAAAAAGTTGGGGAGAAGTTGACCAGGTACAACTCTTCTGTGGCACGCGTCACGGCCGTGTAGAGCCAGCGCACAAATTCCTTGTCCACTTGATCCTCCACCAGATAGCCTTGGTCGATGAATACGGCCTGCCACTGCCCTCCTTGAGCTTTATGGCAGGTAAGCGCATAGGCAAACTTGACTTGAAGCGCAGTCAGATACGGATCCTTCCGGATGTATTCCATACGTTCGGTTTTGTTGGCCAGGTCGGCATAATCCTCCGAAACCTGGTCGTAAAGTGAGCGGTACTGTTCCCTTGACAGTGAGGGGCCTGAAGAGTAGAGTGTATCCAAAATCACCTTTGCCTCAAAATAGGGTTCTTCCGGATAGTCAAGCAAGCGCAGCTCTAGCGTGGCAAAGCGTAAGCCGTATCGCTCCTCAAAATTTCGAATTTTCATCACCTCCACCATGTCGCCATTGGCCAAAAAGTTGACCTTTTCGGATTCGGACATGTAGGTATAGTTGTTTTTGACGATCATCAGTAGGTCGCCAGAGGAGATTTCATCCTCGTAAAAGTGAATGGTGCGGCGGATGTACCCGTTGTATTGCACAGCTGCCTTGTTGGAGCGCGTGATGATGCAGGTATTTTCTGTGCCGTACTTGCTATAAGCATACCGCAGGCCATCCTCCAGCTTTTCAGAGGTCATCTTAAAGATATCCGTAAACAAGTGAGTTTGAATCTTGATTACAGACTTCTCGGGAAGAAGCTCATTGCGCAGGGAGGTGGCATTAAAAAGGATTCCCGATTCCAGTTTTTGGCGCATCACCTCTACGAGTTCGAGTTGGTCGGCCTCTAGTCGGTAATGTCGCTGTAGGTATCCCGAGTCCAGTGCAGGGCTATAGGTACTTCCCACTGGAGGAAGCTGGGCGGTGTCGCCGACAAAAAGCAGTCGATTGCCGGAGCCAGAAAAGGTATAGGTAATCAAATCCCACAGCAGGTTGCCTGCCATGCCTCCATCATCGGCAAGCATGGAAGACTCATCCACGATGAATAGCGTGTCTTTGAAATAGTTTTTCTGAAGCGTAAATCCTCCACCCATCGTTCCTGGGTCACCCTTGGGCTTGTAGATGATTTTATGAATGGTAAATGCCGCCCGTCCGGAATAGGTACTCATCACCTTGGCTGCTCGTCCTGTAGGAGCAAGCAGCAGGGAGCGCATGTCAAGTCGCGGTAGGACTTTCACAACGGCAGACATGAGCGATGTTTTTCCCGTACCCGCATACCCTTTAAGGATAAAGACCGGCTTGTCTTCTGCGGGCTTTCGGAAAAATTCATCCATTTTTACAAAAAAATTAGCCTGTCCCATCGTTGGCTGAAAGGGGAAATTTTTCCGAAGCAATTCAGAGGGTTTGGGAAGCAAGGCAGTTGAAGTATCCATGGGTAAGCGAAGGTAAATGTCAAAAGACAAAATCAGCAAAGAAATCGAGTCAACCTTTGGAAACCGACTACGGGTTCGTGTCAACGGTGTGTTGATTGAAGGCGATAAAATTCTTCTGGTTAAGCACCAGATGGGCAACGGCCGCCTTTTTTGGTCCACCCCAGGAGGAGGAATGGAGTTTGGAAGTTCCGCCAAGGAAAATCTAATCCGAGAATTTAAGGAAGAAACAGGCCTGAAGGTCGAACCCCAAGACTTCCTTTTTGTTCACGAATTCCTGGCACCACCTCTCCATGCTATCGAATGCTTTTTTACCGTAAAAAGGACCAGCGGTAGTGCAACTTTGGGAAAAGACCCCGAGCTTTCCCAAGAGAATCAAATTCTGCTGGATTTGAAATGGATGACCCTCGAGGAAGTACATTCGCTGGGCCCAAATTCCATCCATCAGATTTTTCTTGGAATTAAATCCCTTTCGGAATTAGTATTGTATAAAGGATATTTTAATTTTGAAAATAATTACCTAAAATAGCACGTTTTTAAAACCTTCAACCTTAACCGGATTTCTAAACCTTACTCAAAATGAATCTTACAAAAGTTCTCTCATTAGTGTTCTTTGCAGTTGCTGCGTTTCTTGGCTACTTACTTTGGAAAGGTGTTGACGACGTCGTAGAGCAAGAAAAAAGAGTTGCCTTGCTAGAAGCGGCCACCATCGAAAAACTTGAATTGCTTCGCGATGCACAGCTTGCCTACCAGGCAGCAAACGGAAAATATGCTAGCACTTGGGATTCTTTGAGAATGTTCATCGACAACGGTACCATCTGGATCGTACAGCGTACAGAAACCACCAAGCTATTGGACTACGGTGCAGAAGAAATCAACGTAAGATTTGACACCATCGGTTCTGTGACCGTAATGGACTCCTTGTTCAGCGCTGAGAAACACCCTGATTTGAAAATGGACCTTCTTCCTGTAGTACCAGGATCTGGCGGAAAGCAATTTGAATTCTTCGCAGACAAAATTGAAAAGACAGGTGGTTACAAAGTGAGTGTATTCGAAATTCGTGACCCTGCACCTATCAACCCAGAAAGAAGAGCAAATAACAACGAAAAAGCATTGCGCGTAGGTTCTAGAACAGATGCCTCGACAGAAGGTAACTGGAAATAACCGGTACTCGCTTGGAAAATAACCTTTCGGTATGGACGAGTGATAAGTTTGCTGTAAACAATACAGCGAGCTTATCACTTTTTCTTTACCCCTCCTCCCTCTATCTTTTTGCAAAAGACAAGAACCAAGCCATTACGGCCGTTCATCAACATACCCAGGTAAACTGGAATAAGCTTGATGATGTACTCGCGTCCGATCCCTTAGCAAAGCTTGACTTGCCTACCAAAGTTTATGTGCACGAAGAAACCTTCACACTACTCCCTGGCGTTCTTTTCCAACCAGGAAAGGAAAAAAACTACCTAGATATAGCGGGAAAGCTTCCTTCAAAGCCCTACTTTTTCAATACCCCTGTGGACAGCAATAATGTCCAAATACTCTGCTGCATCCCACAGAAATTGCAGCAACAGCTAAGCAAACGATTCTCAGAACTGACCATTCACCATGGGGCTAGTGCCTTCCTGTCCTACCTTTTCAAGGAACGCTTCAACCTCATCGGCCAAGAAATTTGGATTGATCTCTTTGATAACAACCTGTATATGGCCGGATTTACCGACCAAGAACTTGCTGTGTTTTCACGGTTTGAAGTTTCCAACAAGGAAGACATCTTGAAGTACGTGTTGATCTTGATGGAAACGCTAAAGCACGACAGGAACCATGCACGTGTGACGATTTTTGGAGCTTCTGAAAAAAGTGGAATCACTGAAGCTTGGGGCAAAACCTACTTTGCCAACTTTAGGCTATTGCGGCCTCACGCAAACCAGAATTATGCCCAAGGATTTCCGCAGGCAAAAACACCTCTCCTTTTCGAGTCTTTTTGGCATTACCTTTAAGCATGAAAAAGATAGCCATTTTCCCAGGCTCCTTCGATCCCTTCACCAAGGGACACCACGACATCGTATTGCGAAGCTTAGCCCTATTTGACGAAGTCATCGTGGGTATCGGGTACAACTCCTCTAAGAAGAATCGCTACTTTGACATCGACCTAACGGTGGAAAAAATCACGAGCGTTTACGTGGACATGCCCCGAGTATCGGTGGTGGTGTACAACGAGCTTACCTCCACACTTGCCAAAAAATATGATGCCAAATTTCTGGTACGAGGCCTGCGAAATACTACAGATTTTGAATACGAAAACACGATCAGTCAGATGAATCGATTTCTTAATGATTCCTTGGATACGGTTTTCTTGATTACTTCCCCGCAATATGCCGCCATCAGCTCTACGGTCATCCGTGAGGTACACCGCTACGGGGGTGATGTAAGCGAATTTTTGCCCTACGACCTCTAGGCCTTAACCCTGCTTCTTTAGGTATTTTTTAAATAGGAACCTCATCGATGGGTACGAATTGAGGAGGGCTGTCTTGGCATCCAGGGGTGCAAACCAACGGATATCGTCAATTCCTTCTTCCTGCTGAGGCTTCATTCCAGCATCGCTGGCGCATTCCATCAGGTACCAATAGGTCTTCTTGAGGATACTGCGCCTGTTTTGCGTATAGGTATGCCAGGTAGTGTACAAGTGGTCGCCCAACTTCGCTTTGATACTGCACTCTTCCTCTACCTCACGTTTGGCACATGCTTCGGGAGTTTCTCCCTTGTCAAACTTACCCTTCGGGAAATCCCACTTTCCAAGGCGATGGATGAGGAGTACTTTCTGTTTTTTGGTTACAATTCCACCAGCGGCTTTGACGATCAAGAACCTGCTTTTTACAAAGGTTTTGAGCGCTTTTTTGTCATTCGTTACCAAGGTCACCGAGTCCAGATTTTTCATCTTGCGGGTTCGCATCAGGTAGAGCAGTCGGATGACCAAGTCATGGCTTGGCTCATGAAAAATTACATCCCCCTCCCATTCTACGTCCTCTGGGATTTCTTCCGCTTGTTTGTAGCTATGCTCAAAGGTTAAGGACGAATCAAGGGCGGAATAGGCAATCAATTCCAAGGGCTTGTCGTTCACGAAAATCTTCATGGGTAGGCGTATCGAAGGGTTTGAGTCGACCAAAAATGCATAAAAAATTTAAAACATTACCATTCTTTGCGCAATCCCTACCCGAGTCCTCTAACGAAATAAATATAGGTCCAATTAAAAAAATCAAAGCGGTACCTCTCAAAGCAAGGGATTCCCTTATTTTTACGGCATGGAACTATTCACCCCCACCATCGCCGCTGAAGTAGCAAAAAAACTACTAGAAATTCAGGCCATACGCCTTCAACCTGAAAAGCCTTTTACCTGGGCATCGGGGTGGAAATCACCCATCTACTGTGACAACCGCCTCTCCCTCTCTTTTCCTGAGGTGAGAACGATGATCAAGCAGAGCCTAACTCAGGCAGTACAGCACTTTTTTCCTAGCGTAGAAGCCATCGCGGGCGTAGCCACAGCCGGTATTCCACAAGGGGCATTACTTGCCAACGACCTAGACCTCCCCTTTCTGTATGTAAGATCCAAGCCCAAGGGCCATGGCATGGAAAATACAATTGAGGGTAAAGTCGTTGCCAACCAAAAAGTAGTGGTGGTAGAAGACCTCATCTCTACGGGTGGAAGCTCACTCAAAGCCGTAGAAGATCTACGTCATGCTGGATTTGAAGTGCTAGGGATGGTGGCTATCTTTAGCTATGGCTTTGAAGTAGCGGACAAAAATTTCAGCGATGCGGGCGTGCCGTTGGTTTGCTTGAGCAACTACGACGCACTACTCCCACAAGCGGTAGAAGAAAACTACATCGATCAATCGACCTTAGCTTCTCTAGCCGAATGGCGAAAAAATCCTAGTGGTTGGATGCAGTAAATTGTCAACGGCTAACGGTCCATGGTCCACAGCTCACTCAATTGGACCTCAACTGGTATTTTCTTAGGTTATTCATAAAAAAAGCGGATAAGGAGAATACGATTTAAAAATATCCGATTTTTCAGTCGTTACCCCAAAATTAGGTTTGACTTTTGAATAGATGGGCTGTCGACCGTGGACTGTTAACAGTTAACAAAATACTACCCCTCCTTTTCAAACCAAGTGGCATACATGGGGTAGTTTCTTGCCGTACGGAGGATTACCTCGCGCATGTTGTCCCCAATGTCTTTTACTTTTTTGGCGGGCATACCTGCATAGATAGACCCCGCTTCTACTACAGTGCCCGCAAGCACCACAGCCCCTGCAGCAATCACCGCATCGGAATGTACCACTACTCCATCCATCACGATGGCGCCCATCCCCACCAGCACTCGGTCATGAATGATGCAGCCATGTACGATGGCATTGTGTGCAATAGAAACTTGGTTGCCGATGTAGGTACCCGCCTGCTTGTAGGTACAATGGATCACTGCACCGTCCTGGATATTGGTATCGTCTCCAATTCGGATTTCATTCACATCGCCACGAATGACCGCATTAAACCATACGGTACAGTTTTTACCTGTCTTCACGTCCCCAACTACCGTGGCATTGGGTGCCAACCAGCAATCTTCTCCAAATTCTGGAGCAATACCATTTACTTTTAGGATACAAGCCATTTTTGATTCGGTCGATTTGAAGGGGAAAATTAAAACTTTTAGCGGAGCTGCCTCAATTTTTTCTCGAAAGTACCCACACAAAAGTTTGAATCTAGCTGAGAGGATTAAGCCAATCCCCATCCCGCTAAAGCGTAAAAATTAGTACTTTCGGTCATCTAAAGCCCCTATCCAGGCCGCGCAAGCGCTACGCAAGTTTCCTGCCGTGAATCCCCTCGAAAGCAATCCATCTCCCAGACCCCTACGGAAAATCATCCACTTGGACATGGATGCCTTCTATGCGTCTGTAGAGCAGTTAGATCATCCCGAATGGCGGGGCAAGCCACTCGT